>CANBTZ010000283.1 GCA_947372495.1 Comamonadaceae bacterium
GCCATGGAAATGCTGCGCCAGCACCAAGGCCCGCTGGACGCCGTCTTCGTCGCGATTGGCGGGGGCGGCCTCATCAGCGGCGTCGCCAATTACATCAAGGCCGTGCGCCCTGAGGTCAAGGTCATTGGCGTGCAGATGAACGACTCGGACGCCATGATCCAGTCGGTGGACGCGAAAAAGCGCGTGACGCTGTCCGATGTGGGCCTGTTCTCAGACGGCACCGCCGTCAAGCTGGTGGGCGAAGAAACCTTCCGCATCGCCCGCAACCTGGTGGACGAGTACATGACGGTGGACACCGACTCGGTGTGCGCAGCCATCAAGGACATTTTTGTGGACACACGCTCCATCGTGGAGCCCGCAGGCGCTCTGGCGGTGGCGGCCATCAAGCAGTACGTGGCCAAGCACAAGACCAAAGGCCAGACCTACGCGGCCATTTTGTGCGGCGCCAACATGAACTTCGACCGCCTGCGCTTTGTGGCCGAGCGGGCCGATGTGGGCGAAGAAAAAGAAGCCCTGTTTGCCGTCACCATCCCCGAAGAACGTGGCAGCTTCAAGCGTTTTCTGGAGCTCATCGGCAACCTGCCCGGCGGCCCCCGCAACGTGACCGAGTTCAATTACCGCATGAGCGACTCAGACCAAGCCCATGTGTTTTTGGGCTTGACCACGTCGGCCAAAGGCGAGAGCACCAAGATCACGGCCAACTTCAACAAGCACAAGTTCAAAGCCATTGACCTGACCCACGACGATTTGGCCAAAGAGCACATCCGCCACATGGTGGGCGGGCACTCGGCACTGTCACAAGACGAACGATTGCTGCGCTTTGTGTTCCCCGAGCGGCCAGGGGCCTTGCTGAAGTTTTTGAGCCTGATGCGTCCGGGCTGGAACATCTCTTTGTTCCACTACCGCAATCAGGGGGCCGATTACGGCCGCATTTTGGTGGGCTTGCAGGTGCCCGCCCAAGACGACAAAGCGTTTGCCAAGTTCCTGGACACCTTGGGTTACCCGCACATCGAAGAAACCCACAACCCGGTTTACAAGCTGTTTCTGCGCAGCTGAGCGGCTGCAACTGCTCAGGGCGTGTTGGCGGGGCCCGTCATGTGCAATTCCCATTGCGCAGGACCGCTCAAAGTCTGCCCCAACCAAGCTTGGCGTGGTCCGAGTTTTTGCAAGTAAACGCCGTCTTCCAAAGCTTGCCCCACGCGCCAGGCTTTGGGGGGCTGGCCGTCGGTCGCGATCAATGCGCTGCCGCCGCCAGAAGCAGCGGCGATCACCCCCAACAGCTGGAACCGGCTGGTTTCGGTGGCCACCACCGTTTTGGCTTGCGTTTGACCCAGCGCACGCGCCATGTGGCCTGTGTCGGCGGCCTGTGCGGGCGCAGAAGTGGACACCGCTGGCAGCACAACCGCGGCTTCACGCGGGAAATGCATCACCCAATAAGCCGAGCCAGCGGCCAAGGCAAACCACAGCAATGTGGTGACCAGCGCAGGTCCCACTTGGGCGAGGGGTATGGACCTGGAGATGACTTGGGAACGCAACATGCAAAGATTATGATCGAAGCACAAAGGCTTCACTGCCAGCAGCCGGTTTGGTCCGGCGCCCGATAACCGAAAGAACCCATGCGTGCTTTGAAAACCCCCACCCAACGCCGCCAGCGCGGCTTCACCCTGATCGAGCTGATGGTGGTCCTGGCCATCATTGGCGTGCTGGCCGCCATGATCGTGCCCAATGTGCTGGGCCGCGCCGACGACGCCCGTGTCACCGCCGCACGCACCGACGTGAGCAACCTGATGCAGGCGCTCAAGCTCTACAAACTCGACAACCAGCGCTACCCCAGCCCCGAGCAAGGCCTGCAAGCCTTGGTCACCAAGCCCGTGAGCGAGCCCATGCCCGTCAACTGGAAGCCTTACCTGGACAAACTGCCAAACGACCCTTGGGGCCGCCCTTACCAATACATGAGCCCCGGCATCAAGGGCGAAGTGGATGTCTTGTCCTTTGGCGCAGACGGTCAGTCCGGCGGCGAGGGCCGCAATGCAGACATTGGCAGCTGGCAATAAACCAGCGCGAGGCCCGTGGCTGTCCAAACCAGCGCGCGGCTTCACCTTGCTGGAGCTGCTGGTGGTGATCGCCTTGATCGCGATTGCCACCGCCGGGGCCAGCCTGGCCTTGCGTGACAGCGCCGACAGCGCGCTGGACCGCGACGCCCAGCGCCTGGCCGCCCTTCTCGAATCCGCCCGTGCACAGGCCCGGGCCAGCGAGCTCACGCTGGTCTGGCGCACACAAGCATCCGGCTTTGTCTTCGATGGCTTGCCCACACCCGGCCTGCCCCGCCAATGGCTGGCACCCACCACGCAAGCGAGCGCTGCACCCATCTTGTTGGGGCCAGAGCCCTTGATCCCGCCGCAGTCGATCGCCCTGTCGAGCAGCACACGGCCTGATCGGCGTCTGTGGGTGGTGACCGACGGGCTGCGCCCCTTTGCTGTGCAAAACAGCCCCCGCATGGAGCAGCGCTGATGCGGTGGCCCCCTGCAAGCGTGATGCCGCCGTTGCGATGCGCACCGCATGCCACCGCCCCATCGCCGCGAGGGCGCGGCTCCCACACGGACCAGGCCAAAGCGGCCCCTGTAGGAGCGACGCCCCCGTCGCGATTCCCTGCACAAGGTTTCACCCTGATCGAGGTGCTGGTCGCGCTCAGCATCGTGGCCGTGGCCTTGATGGCAGGGCTCAAAGCCACGGGCTCGCTCAGCCGCAATGCCGAGCGGCAGAACATCAGCATGCTCGGACAGATCTGCGCCGAAAACGAACTCATCCGCCTGCGTCTGCGCAGGCAGCTGCCCGACACGGGCAACAGCCAGATCGATTGCCCCCAGGCCGACCGCACCTTGCAAGTGGACCTGTCGGTGCGACCCACGCCCAACCCCAACTTCAGGCGCGTGGACGCGCGGGTGCTTGATCAAGGGCAGTACGTGTTGCAACTGTCCACCGTCATGGGGCGCAACTGATGAAGCGCTTCACTTCTTCTGTCGGTGCGACGCCCTTGTCGCGATGCATCTCCGCAAAGACCGCCCTATCGCCGCGGGGGCGCGGCTCCTACAGGACACAGGCAAAGGGCTTCACCCTGATCGAGGTCCTTGTGGCCATCAGCATCATGGCGCTCATGGCGCTGATGGCCTGGCGCGGCATTGACAGCATGTTGCGCACCCAATCGGGCTTGCAGCAAAGGGCCGACCAGATCCGCACCTTGC
>CANBTZ010000284.1 GCA_947372495.1 Comamonadaceae bacterium
CCCCCACCTGATCACCCCCTTGATTCGTACCGGAGAAACAGCATGCAACTGACCCACGAACACGAAGAACTCAAGCGCAACCTCAAGCGCTTCATCGACGACGAGATCAACCCGCATGTGGACGAGTGGGAAAAAGCCGAAATCTTTCCTGCCCACGAAGTCTTCAAGAAGCTTGGCAATCTGGGCTACTTGGGCCTGACCAAGCCCGAGGCCTATGGCGGCGCGGGGCTGGACTACTCCTATGCAGTGGTCATGGCCGAGGCGCTGGGCCACATCAACTGCGGCGCTTTGCCCATGGCCATTGGCGTGCAGACCGACATGTGCACCCCGGCGCTGGCGCGTTTTGGCTCAGACGCCTTGCGCGCCGAGTTCCTGGCGCCCGCCATTGCCGGCGATATGGTGGGCTGCATTGGCGTGTCCGAGCCAGGTGCGGGATCGGATGTGGCGGCGGTCAAGACCACCGCGCGCAAGGACGGCGACGACTACATCATCAACGGCGGCAAGATGTGGATCACCAACAGCTTGCAGGCCGATTGGATGTGCCTGTTGGCCAACACCTCGGAAGGCCCCGCCCACAAAAACAAGAGCTTGATCATGGTGCCCATGAACACACCGGGCATCACCGTGGCCAAGAAGATCCGCAAGATCGGCATGATGGCCAGCGACACCGGGCTGATTCACTTTGACGATGTGCGTGTGCCCCAGCGCAACCGCATTGGCGAAGAGGGCATGGGCTTCACCTACCAGATGCAGCAGTTCCAAGAAGAGCGGCTGTGGTGCGCGGCCAATGCGATCCAGTCGCTGAGCAACTGCATCGAGCAGACCATTGCCTACACAGGCGAGCGCATGCTGTTTGGTCAGTCGGTGCTCGACAACCAGAGCGTGCACTTCAAGCTGGCCGAGCTCAAGACCGAGGTCGAAGCCTTGCGCGCCCTGACCTACATGGCCACCGAGCATTACCTCGCAGGCCAGGACGTCACCGAGTGGGCCTCGATGGCCAAACTCAAGGCTGGACGCCTCTTGCGCACCGTGCCCGACAGCTGCCTGCAGTACTGGGGCGGCATGGGCTTCACCTGGGACAACCTGGTCTCGCGCCTGTACCGCGATGGTCGCCTGGCTTCCATCGGCGGCGGCGCCGACGAGGTGATGCTGGGCATCATCAGCAAGTACATGCACACCCTGCCCAAGAAACGGTGACACCATGCTGCGCATCGAACGTGATGGCCCCTGGTGGGTGCTCTGGCTCGACGCCTCGGCCAGCCGCAATGCGCTGACTGACGAGATGGTCAGCGGCCTGCGCGAGGCCCTGAGCGACGCCGCGCAAGACCCGACTGTGCGCGCCGTGCTGCTGCGCGGCGCGGGCGGCACCTTTTGCGCAGGCGGCGACTTCAGCCGCTTTCGCAGCCTGATGGCCGAGCCCGCCCCGGCCCAAGGCCCCGACCCGATCGCGGTGTTCAACCGGGCTTTTGGCGCGATGCTCGAAGTGCTGGCGAGCAGCCCTGTGCTGACCCTGGCGTGCGTCGAAGGCGCGGCCATGGGCGGGGGCTGCGGCCTGGCCGCCGCCTGCGATGTGGTGCTGGCTTCTGACACAGCGGTGCTGGCCACGCCCGAAGTCACGCTGGGTTTGCCCCCGGCGCAAATTGCCCCCTTTGTGGCGGCGCGCCTGGGCGAGCGCCAGGCCCTGCGCCTGATGGCCAGCGGCCAGCGCGTGAATGCCCCCGAAGCCTTGCGCATCGGGCTGGTCGATGAAGTGGTGCCTCAGGCTGAAGTGGCTGAGGCTTTGGCCGCCTGGCAACAGCGGCTGCTGCGCGCCGAACCCCAAGCGCTGCGCGCGACCAAAGCCATTTTGGCGCGGGCGAGGTCAGGTACAAAACAGGGCGCTGAACTGGGCACTGTTTTGGGCGAGACACTGGACTTTGCCGCCGACGCTTTTGCCCGCTCCCTGCGCAGCGGCACCGCCAGCGAAGGCCTGGCCGCTCTGGGGGCCAAACGTGCACCCGCATGGACCACATTGAAAGACATGCCATGAGTGCTTCATCCTTCGCCAGCCCATTGCCGCTGCGCCCGTTTGACACCTTGCTGATCGCCAACCGGGGCGAGATCGTGGCCCGCGTGGCCCGCAGTGCAAGGGCGCTGGGCATCCGCACCGTGGCGGTGTTTTCCGACGCCGACCGCGATGCGCCTTTTGTGCGCAGCTGTGACACGGCGGTGGGCATTGGCGGAGAACGCCCGGCCGACAGCTACCTGCGCATCGACGCCATCCTGGACGCCGCGTTCAGAAGCGGGGCGCAAGCCATCCACCCTGGCTACGGCTTTTTGTCCGAGAACGCCGCGTTCGCGCAAGCTGTGATCGACGCGGGTCTGGTGTGGGTCGGTCCACCGCCTGCGGCCATCGACGCCATGGGCGACAAGGCCAGCGCGCGCCGCCGCATGCAGGCCGCGGGTGTGCCCGTGCTGCCCGGCACGGTGGACGCCAGCGAAGACCTGGCCGCCTTGCAAGCGCAAGGGGCTGAGCTGGGTTTGCCACTCATGGTCAAGGCCTCGGCCGGAGGCGGTGGTCGCGGCATGCGCCTTGTGCAAGACGCTGCGGCCTTGCCCGAAGCATTGCAGGCCGCGCACGCCGAAGCCCGCGCCGCCTTTGGCGATGGCCGCTTGCTGCTCGAGCGCGCTTTGCTCGCGCCCCGCCATGTGGAGGTGCAGGTGTTGGCCGACGGCCATGGCCAGGTGCTGCACCTGGGCGAGCGCGACTGCACCGTGCAGCGTCGCCACCAAAAATTGATCGAAGAAGCGCCGTCGCCTGCGGTCAACCCCGCGCTGCGCCGCCGCATGGGCGATGCCGCCGTGCAAGTGGCCCGCAGCGCGAGCGAAGCGGGCTATGTGGGTGCGGGCACGGTGGAGTTTTTGCTCGACGCCGATGGCAGTTTTTGGTTCATGGAGATGAACACCCGCTTGCAGGTTGAGCACCCGGTGACCGAATGCCTCACGGGCCTAGACCTGGCGGCCTGGCAGTTGCGCATCGCCGCAGGTGCCACCTTAGACATCACGCAAGACGAGGTGTTGCAGCGCTTCGAGTCTAGCGGTCACGCCATCGAGGCGCGCCTGTGCGCCGAAGACCCAACGCACAACCATTTGCCGCAAGCGGGCAGCTTGCTGCGCTGGCAAGCGCCTGCGGGCTTGCGCTGTGACGCGGCGCTGCAATCGGGCATGCCAATCAGCCCGTTTTACGACTC
>CANBTZ010000285.1 GCA_947372495.1 Comamonadaceae bacterium
TGGGCCGCCTGGCAGTCCGCGGCCTTTGCCACGGCGTGGTTGGTGGGCAGTTTTTGGTGGCTCTACGTCTCCATGCACGATGTGGGCGGCTTGCCTGCGCCTTTGGCGGCATTGGCTGTGCTGGCGCTGGCAGCGGCCCTGGGCTTGTATTACGCGGGTGCTGCGGCCCTGTGGGTCACGCTGGTTCGCCGCAATGGCTGGCTGGCTCGCCCCGTGCGCGCCAGCGTGCTGTTTGCCGCACTGTGGACCCTGGCCGAGCTGATGCGGGGGCGCTGGTTCACGGGCTTTCCCTGGGGGGCAGGGGGCTACGCCCATGTGGACAGTCCGATGTCGGTGCTGGCGCCTTGGGTCGGGGTGTATGGGCTTGGCGCTTTGGCTGCGGCTTTGGCCATGCGCTTGGCGCTGGGCAGCGGTCTTTGGCAAGCCTTGCGGGCTGTTTTGTTGGTGCTGGCGCTGTGCTGGGGGCTCAAAGCTTGGGGCCCGACATTCACAGCATCTGCGGGCGTGGGCCAAGTGGAGTTGCTGCAGGCCAGCATTGCCCAAACTGAGAAATTCGATGTGTTCAGCGGCGTGCGCGATGCCCTGACTTGGTACGCCCAGCGTTTGCGCCAAAGCACGCAGCCCTTGGTGGTGGCCCCTGAAACGGCCATCCCGCTGCTGCCACGCCACCTGCCCGAAGGCTATTGGCGCGAACTGCAAGCCTCGTTTGCGGATCGCCAGGATCGGTTGGCGCTGGTGGGCGTGCCTTTGGGCGATGCGGCGCAGGGCTACACCAACTCGGTGTTGGCCTTGGGGCCTGCAGCTTTGCCCGCTTACCGCTATGACAAGTTCCATCTGGTGCCCTTTGGCGAGTTTGTGCCCAGCGGCTTTCAGTGGTTTGTGCGCCAGATGCAGATCCCACTCAGCGACTTCTCACGGGGCCCGCTGGACCAGCCTTCCCTTTCTTGGCAGGGCCAGCGCCTGGCACTCAACGTTTGCTACGAAGACCTGTTTGGCGAAGAGCTGGCAGCGCGCTTTGGTGTGGCCGAGCTGGCGCCGACCGCGCTGGTCAATGTCAGCAACATTGCTTGGTTTGGCAACACCTTGGCGGTGGACCAGCACCTGAACATTTCGCGCATGCGGGCCATGGAGCTTCAGCGCCCCATGCTGCGGGCCACCAACACCGGGGCCACGGCCATCATCGACCACCAAGGTCATGTGGTCGGCATGCTCGAGCGTTTCACCCGGGGCAGCCTGGTGGGCAGCTACGAAGGGCGCACGGGTTTGACGCCTTTTGCGCGCTGGGCAGCGGCCTGGGGCGCATGGCCACTTTGGTGTTGGGCGTTGCTCGTGGTGGCTTGGGCTGGGTTGGCCGGGCGTCGCTTGGCCAAAACACGGTACTGAAAACCCGGGCCCTGACCGGCTTGAGCGCCCCTGTGGGCAGTAAAATCAAGGGTTTGCACGCGCAGCTTGGTTGCCCCGTGCCCCCTTTACCCACAGGCCAGCTCGCGGCTGGCTTCTTGAGTCCATGTTGACCTTTCAGCAAATCATCCTCAAATTGCAGCAGTACTGGGACGCCCAGGGCTGCGCATTGCTCCAGCCCTACGACATGGAAGTCGGCGCGGGCACCAGCCACACCGCCACGTTTTTGCGCGCCATTGGCCCCGAGCCATGGAAAGCCGCTTACGTGCAGCCCAGCCGCCGCCCCAAAGACGGCCGCTACGGCGAAAACCCCAACCGCCTGCAGCACTACTACCAATTCCAGGTGGTCTTGAAGCCAGCCCCCAGCAACATCCTGGAGCTGTATTTGGGCTCGCTCGAAGCATTGGGCTTTGACCTCAAGAAAAACGACATCCGCTTTGTCGAAGACGACTGGGAAAACCCCACTCTGGGCGCCTGGGGTCTGGGCTGGGAAGTCTGGCTGAACGGCATGGAAGTCACGCAGTTCACCTACTTCCAGCAAGTGGGCGGCATCGACTGCAAGCCGATCACGGGCGAGATCACCTACGGCCTGGAGCGTCTGGCCATGTACCTGCAGGGCGTGGACAACGTCTACAACCTGAAGTGGACCGACACCATGAGCTATGGCGACGTCTACCACCAGAACGAGGTGGAGCAGTCCACTTACAACTTCGAGCACTCGGATGCGGAATTCCTGTTCACCGCCTTCGGTGCCCACGAAAAACAAGCGCAAAACCTGATTGTTCAGCAGCTGGCGTTGCCCGCCTACGAGCAAGTGCTCAAGGCCGCGCACACCTTCAACCTGCTCGACGCCCGTGGCGCGATCAGCGTGACCGAGCGCGCCGCCTACATCGGCCGCATCCGCAACCTGGCCCGCAGCGTGGCCCAGAGTTATTACGAGAGCCGCGAACGTCTGGACTTCCCGATGGCCCCGCGTGAATGGGTGGCCCAAATGCCCAAGAAAGCCGCGTGAGGGAGAACGACATGACGACACAAAATTTGCTGGTTGAACTGTTTGTAGAAGAGCTGCCGCCCAAGGTGCTCCACAAATTGGGTGCCGCCTTTGCGGGCGTGCTGGGTGAACAACTCAAAGCCCAGGGGCTGGCCACTGAAGAAGCCGTGGTGACGGCATTTGCTTCGCCCCGCCGCCTGGCTGCCCATGTGACGGGTGTGCTGGCGCAGGCCGCCGACAAGGCGGTGCAGCAAAAGCTCATGCCCGTGACGGTGGGCCTGGACGCGGCGGGCAACGCCTCTCCCGCCCTGCTGAAAAAACTGCAAGCCTTGGGCGCCGATGTGAGCGATCCGGCCGCTGCCGTGGCCGCGCTCAAGCGTGCGCCCGACGGCAAGGCAGAAGCCCTGTTTTATGACAGCCTGGTCAAAGGCGCATCGCTGCAAGCGGGCCTGCAAAAAGCCCTTGATGAAGCGCTGGCCAAGCTGCCGATTCCCAAAGTCATGCAATACCAGCTGGAAACCGATTGCGAGTTGCCGGGCTGGAGCAGCGTCAACTTTGTGCGCCCCGCGCACAGTCTGATCGCCTTGCACGGCAGTGCCGTGGTGCCGGTCAAGGCGCTGGGCCTCACAGCTGGCAACAGCACCCAAGGACACCGCTTTGAAGCCAAGGTCTCACCCGTGGTTTTGTCTCACGCCGACCAATACGACGAAGTCCTCAAGCGCGACGGCTCGGTGATCGCCAGTTTTGCCGAGCGCCGCGCCGAGATCGTGCGCCAGCTCCATGCTGCAGCGGCCCAAGTCGGCGGCGGTGCCCGCCCCATCGA
>CANBTZ010000286.1 GCA_947372495.1 Comamonadaceae bacterium
AAAACCCTCTCATCAGGCTTGAATTATAGGTCTGCCCATGCGCAGCAAACGTTGCACAATCCTGGCTCTGGCTACAAATGCATGACCGTGCTACAATCGCAGGTTCCTTGGGATGAGCCCAGGGGAACTTCCATTCAAGAGGTCTCTTATGTACGCGGTCATAAAAACCGGTGGCAAACAGTATCGTGTTGTCGCTGGCGAAAAAATTAAAGTAGAACAGATTGCTGCGGACGTTGGCCAGGAAATCGTGATTGATCAAGTTCTTGCAGTCGGCAACGGCGCAGAATTGAAGATCGGCACGCCCCTGGTGTCCGGCGCGACTGTCAAAGCCACCGTGGTGGCGCATGGCAAGCACGACAAAGTGCGCATTTTCAAAATGCGTCGTCGTAAGCACTATCAAAAACGTCAGGGTCACCGCCAGCAGTTCACTGAACTGCAAATCGGTGCGATCTCTGCCTGAGGAGAATAGGTCATGGCACAGAAAAAAGGCGGCGGCTCTACGCGCAACGGTCGTGATTCCAAGCCAAAGATGCTGGGTGTCAAGGCTTTCGGTGGTGAACTGATCAGCGCTGGCTCGATCATTGTTCGTCAACGTGGTACCAAGTTCCATGCAGGCAGCAACGTCGGCATCGGCAAGGACCACACTTTGTTCGCTTTGGTGGACGGCCACGTGTCGTTTGCCATCAAAGGTGAGCTGAGCAAACACACTGTGAATGTGACCCCGGCCGTCTAAGCCAGGTTCCGTTTCAGCGAATCAGCCCCGCCCGTCGGGGCTTTTCGCTTTCTGGCCTTTGCAGGAGCGACGCCCACGTCGCGACAGCGGCATGCTCTGAAGATTCGCGACGAGGACGTCGCACCCCAAGGGCCAAAGGCCCTACACTGGATACCCCATGAAGTTCGTTGACGAAGCCTATATTGACATCGCCGCAGGTGACGGCGGGAACGGCTGCGTTTCGTTCCGTCATGAAAAGTACAAAGAATTCGGCGGCCCCAACGGGGGTGACGGTGGCCGCGGTGGCCATGTCTTTGCCATTGCCGACATCAACCTGAACACCTTGGTGGATTACCGCTATTCGCGTCGCCACGAGGCCAAGCGTGGCCAACACGGCATGGGTTCGGACATGTTCGGTGCTGCAGGCGACGACGTGACCCTCAAGATGCCTGTGGGCACCATCATCACCGATGCAGAAACCGGCGAAGTGTTGTATGAGCTGCTGGTGCCGGGCGAGACCATCATGATCGCCAAGGGCGGTGACGGCGGCTTTGGCAACATGCGCTTCAAAAGCGCGATCAACCGCGCCCCGCGCCAAAAAACACCGGGCCACGAAGGCGATCGCAAAAGCCTCAAGCTTGAGCTCAAAGTGCTGGCCGATGTGGGCCTCTTGGGCATGCCCAATGCAGGCAAGTCCACCTTCATCACGGCCGTCTCCAATGCGCGGCCCAAAATCGCCGATTACCCTTTCACCACTTTGCACCCCAACTTGGGCGTGGTCCGTGTGGGCCCCGAGCAGAGTTTTGTGGTGGCCGATGTGCCAGGATTGATCGAAGGCGCCTCTGAAGGCGCTGGCTTGGGCCATTTGTTTTTGCGCCACCTGCAGCGCACCCGCTTGCTGCTGCATGTGGTCGACTTCGCCCCATTTGACGACAACGTGGACCCGGTTCAGCAAGCCAAGGCCATCGTGGCCGAGCTCAAAAAATACGATCCCGGGCTGTACAACAAGCCGCGCTGGTTGGTGCTCAACAAGCTCGACATGGTGCCCGCCGAAGAGCGCGAGGCCCGCGTCAAGGATTTCATCAAGCGCATGCGCTACAAGGGCCCGGTGTTTGAGATCTCGGCCTTGACGCGTGAAGGCTGTGAGCCTCTGATCAAAGAGATCTACAAGCACATCAAAGCCCAGCAAATCCAAGAGCAAGGCCCGGTGGACATCGACCCACGCTTCGTGGAGCAAGAGCCCGAGTTGGACGATCCACGTTTCAAAAAGCCGGAGTGACCCAAGACCATTGCTTGGGCCCAGGAATCAGACCGCCACCATTTTGAGCATGACCACTCCAGCCGTTTCATCTATTTTGAGAGATGCCCGCCGCATCGTGGTCAAGGTGGGCTCCAGCCTGGTTACCAACGAGGGCCGAGGTCTGGACGAAGGCGCCATCGGCGAATGGTGCCGCCAAATGGCCTTGCTGGTGGCGCAAGGCAAAGAGGTGGTGATGGTCTCCAGTGGGGCCATTGCCGAAGGCATGAAGCGCCTGGGCTGGACCACCCGCCCCAGCGAAGTGCCGGCCTTGCAGGCCGCTGCCGCAGTGGGCCAGATGGGACTGGCGCAGATGTACGAAACCAAGCTGCGCGAAAACGGCATGGGCAGCGCCCAGGTCTTGCTCACACACGCTGACTTGGCTGACCGCGAGCGTTACCTCAACGCCCGCTCGACCTTGCTCACTTTGTTGCAGCACCGCGTGTTGCCCGTGATCAACGAAAACGACACGGTGGTCAACGACGAAATCAAGTTCGGCGACAACGACACGCTGGGCGCTCTGGTGGCCAACCTGGTGGAAGCCGATGTCCTGATCATCCTGACGGACCAAAAGGGTCTGTACACCGCCGACCCCCGCAAGGACCCTTCGGCCACGTTTGTACACGAAGCCCGCGCCGGAGACCCCGTGCTGGAGACCATGGCTGGGGGCGCAGGTTCGAGCATTGGCAAGGGCGGCATGATCACCAAAATCCTGGCGGCCAAGCGCGCCGCGGGTTCGGGCGCATCCACCGTGATCGCTTGGGGGCGCGAACCTGACGCCTTGCTGCGCTTGTGCCAAGGCGACAACATGGGCACGCTGTTGGTGGCCCAAACAGCCAAACAGCAAGCCCGCAAGCAGTGGATGGCCGACCACCTGCAGCTGCGTGGCTCGGTCACCGTGGACGCGGGTGCAGCCCACAAGGTGCTGACCGAAGGCAAGAGCCTGCTGCCGATTGGCATGACCGGCGTCGAAGGCGAGTTTTCACGGGGCGACGTCATCGCCATCCGTGACACACTCGGTGCCGAAATTGCGCGAGGCCTGGCCAATTACGCCAGTGCCGAGGCGCGTTTGCTGTGCCGCAAGCCTTCGCACGAATACGCCAACTTGCTCGGCTACACCGCCGAGCCTGAAATGGTGCACCGAGACAACCTGATCCTCAGCCACTGAAAGTCAAAAGCCCGCAGATGCGG
>CANBTZ010000287.1 GCA_947372495.1 Comamonadaceae bacterium
AGCCCACCACGCCCAGCACGGCAGCGAGCAAATACAGCAGTGTCAACTCCAATGAACTCATGCCTTGATCGTACCAATGGAATGTGACTGTTCGCTGCGCGCCAGCAGTGTCATTCATCCTTGTTTTCCCTGTGCCCCGCAAAGCGGGCACCGCCCGATAAAATGGGGCGATGACCCTACACGCCCAATCCATCTTGCAGCTGGCCCGCGACACGCTCGACATTGAAGCGGCCGCCTTGCAAGACCTCAAAAGCCGTCTGGACGAGCGCTTTGTCAAAGCGGTGGAGATGATGCTCAACGTCCAAGGCCGCGTGGTGGTGACCGGCATGGGCAAGAGTGGGCACATTGGCCGCAAGATCGCGGCCACACTGGCGTCCACGGGCACGCCAGCGATGTTTGTGCACCCAGGTGAAGCCAGTCACGGCGACCTGGGCATGATCAAGCTGGTGGACGTGGTGCTGGGCATCTCCAACAGCGGCGAGAGCGACGAGCTGGTCGCGATCTTGCCCGTGCTCAAGCGCCAGGGCGTGCCGCTGATCGCCATGACTGGGGGGCTGGACTCCTCGCTGGCGCGCCACGCCGATGTGGTGCTCGACAGCTCGGTGGCCAAAGAGGCCTGCCCACTGAACCTCGCGCCCACCGCCAGCACCACCGCGCAACTGGCGCTGGGCGACGCGCTGGCCGTGGCACTGCTGGATGCGCGCGGCTTCAAGCCCGAAGACTTTGCCCGCTCGCACCCCGGTGGGTCCCTCGGCCGACGCTTGCTGACCCATGTGAGCGACGTCATGCGCTCGGGCGACGCCGTGCCCCACGTGCTGCCCGAGGCCAGCTTCTCCGAGCTGATGCGCGAGATGAGCCACAAAGGCTTGGGCGCATCTGCGGTGGTCGATGCCAACGGCCTGGTGCTGGGCGTCTTCACCGACGGTGATTTGCGCCGACTGATTGAAAAAGGCCAGGACCTGCGCGCGCTTCAAGCGCACGAGGTGATGCATGCCCAGCCGCGCACCATTCGCCAGGACGCCTTGGCGGTGGAAGCGGCCGAGATGATGGAGGCGCACCGCATCACCAGCATTCTGGTGGTCGATGCTGTGGGGCGTCTGTGCGGCGCGCTCAACACCAACGACCTGATGCGGGCCAAGGTGATCTGACATGCGAGCCCTGATCCCCGCACTGAACTACGCCCCCGAATTGCTGCTGCAGGCACAAGGTATCCGTGTTGTATTTTTCGACGTTGACGGTGTGCTGACCGACGGCGGTCTGTATTTTTCCGAATCGGGTGAAACGCTCAAGCGTTTCAGCGTGCTGGACGGCCAAGGCCTCAAGCTTTTGCAAAAGGCGGGCATCACCCCGGTGGTCATTACCGGGCGTGACTCGGCCCCACTGCGCCTGCGCATGAAGGCGCTGGGCATCAGCCATGCACGCTATGGCACCGAAGACAAGCGCCCAGCGGCCGAAGCGTTCTTGCAGGAACTTGGCCTTGACTGGTCGCAAGCCGCCGCCATGGGCGACGACTGGCCCGACCTGCCCGTGTTGCAGCGCGTGGCGTTTGCCTGCGCCCCGGCCAACGGCCATGCACAGGCCAAAGCCTTGGCCCACCACGTGACATCCGAGCGTGGGGGCGAAGGGGCTGCGCGGGCACTTTGCGACTTGCTGTTGGTCGCAGGTGGCCACTACGCCAAGCTGCTCGCCCAGGTGGGCGTGGACGTGAACGCAGGCCCATCGGCATGAGCGCTTCGCTACTGCTGCGCAAACTCAGGGACCGCCTGAGTTTGTACATGCCTTTGCTGGTCATGCTGGTGCTGGCTCTGGCCAGTTGGTGGCTGGTGCGCAGCATGCCCGACCTGTGGAGCGCGCCCAAAGACAAAGTGGTGCGCAAAGACCCCGACTACAACTTGCAGCACTTTGTGGTCAAAGTGTTTGATGCACAAGGCCGCTTGGTGCGCGAAGTCATGGGCGATGAGGGCCACCACTTTCCAGAAACGGACGAGCTGCACATCCAACAAGTCACCTTCAAAGCACAGACCGACACGGGGCAGCACCTGAACGCCGTGGGGCGCACAGGCATTGCCACGGGAGACGGCGAACGCGTCACCTTGCTGGGCGACGCCATGGCGGTGCGCGAAGCCACCGATGAGTGGCCACGCATCGAGCTGCGCGGAGACAAAATCATCGCCTTGATCAAGGCAGAAAAGCTGCTGTCCTCCGATCCGGTTCAGATCACACGCGGCGCAGACAAATTCACCGCCAACACCATGGACTTCGACATCCAGTCGGGGCACTACCAACTCAGCGGCCGTGTGCGCGGCACGCTGGCACCCACCTCAGCGCCCCGACAGCCATGAACACCTCATCGCCACTGGTCTTGATCACAGGCGCGTCCAGCGGCATTGGCCAGGCCTTGGCGCTGGCCTATCTGCAGCGCGGTTGGCGCGTGGCCCTGCTGGCCCGTCGCACCGACGTGCTGCAACAGTGGCTGAGCAGTTTGCCGATGGCTTTGCCCGCAAACCAGACCTGCATTTTGGGTGCCGATGTCGGCGACGCTGACAGCATGCTTGGCGCTGCGCAGCAATGCATCGCACAAATGGGTCTGCCCGACGTGGTGGTGGCCAATGCGGGCATCAGCCTGGGCGTGGACACCGCCGAACGTGAGGACCTGGACGTCTTTGAGCAGGTGCTGCGCACCAACACACTGGGCGTGGCGCACACTTTCCACCCTTTCATCCGCGCCATGCAGGCGCGGGGGCACGGCAAGCTGGTGGGCATCGCCAGCGTGGCCGGCATCCGGGGCCTGCCCGGGCACGCGGCCTACTGCGCCAGCAAGGCCGCCGTCATCAGTTACTGCGAGAGTCTGCGCGGCGAGTTGCGCGCAGACGGCGTCGAGGTCATCACCATCGCGCCAGGTTACATTGCGACACCGCTCACGGCGCGCAACCGGTACCCGATGCCTTTCCTCATGAGCGCAGAGGCCTTTGCGAAATCGGCGGTGCTCAGCATTGCGCGCGGCGACCGCTACCGGGTCATCCCCTGGCCCATGGGCATCGTGGCCCGCATTCTGAAGGTCTTGCCTACGGCGATGTTCGACCGCTTGCTCAAGGGCCAGCCTCGCAAGCACCGACACAAGGACTGACGCGGCTGTTTGGCTCCAGAAACAACAAAGCCCTGCAATGCAGGGCTTTGTTTTTTTGT
>CANBTZ010000288.1 GCA_947372495.1 Comamonadaceae bacterium
TGGGCAATGCCCTTGTGAATGGTGCCGTCACCTTTAACGTCGGCATAGTCGCGCACGCGGCGCAGCAATCGGTTGGCAATGCGCGGCGTGCCGCGTGAGCGGCGGGCGATCTCGAATGAGCCTTCTGGGTCAATCGGTGCTTTGAGCAAACCCGCGCTGCGGGTCACGATGCGGGTCAGTTCTTCGGGGGTGTAGAACTCTAGGCGCGACACGATGCCAAAACGGTCACGCAGCGGGTTGGTGAGCATGCCCGCACGGGTGGTGGCGCCCACCAGGGTGAAGGGCTGCAGGTCGAGCTTGATGCTGCGGGCCGCTGGGCCTTCGCCGATCATGATGTCGATCTGGTAGTCCTCGAGAGCGGGGTACAAAATTTCCTCGACCACGGGCGAGAGGCGGTGGATCTCGTCGATGAAGAGCACATCGTTGCGCTCCAAGTTGGTCAGCAGCGCGGCCAAGTCTTTGGGCTTTTCGAGCACCGGGCCGCTGGTCTGGCGCAGGTTCACGCCCAACTCGGCGGCGATGATGTGGCTGAGCGTGGTCTTGCCCAAACCGGGCGGGCCAAACAGCAGCACATGGTCCAGCGGTTCTTCGCGCATCTTGGCGGCACTGATGAAAATTTCCAGCTGCTCGCGCACTTTGACCTGGCCGACGTATTCGTCGAGCAACTTGGGACGCAGGGCGCGTTCGATGGCTTCTTCGTTGTTGGACACGGGCGCTGCCGACACCATCCGCGAGGCTTCACGCGGGCTGGGCGGGGCAGCAAAGTCGTCGGTCTTGATGCTCATGGCTCAGTTTGCCTTCATTTGGTGAGGGCCTTGAGCGCGAGCTTGATGCCCTCGCTCACACCCACGTCAGCGGGCAGCAACTTCAGAGCTGCTGCGGCTTCCTTGTCGTTGTAGCCCAGCGCCAGCAACGCTTGCTGGATGTCGCCTTGCGCGTCGCCTGCGCCCTGCGCAAACAGGCCCCCCAGATCGCCGCCCAGCTTGCCTTTGAGTTCCAGCAGCAAGCGCTCGGCGGTTTTCTTGCCAATGCCAGGCACCTTGACCAAGCGGCCGACCTCTTGCGTGGTGATGGCCTGCGCCAGATCGGCCACGCTCATGCCCGAGAGCACCGACAGCGCGGTGCGGGGGCCGACGCCTGAAATTTTGATGAGCTGACGGAACGCCTCGCGCTCGGCGAGCGTGGCAAAGCCGTACAGAATCTGCGCGTCTTCGCGCACCACAAAGTGGGTCACCAGGCTGACCTTCTCGCCTGCGGCAGGCAAGTTGTAAAACGTGCTCATGGGCACGTTGACTTCGTAGCCCACGCCGTGGCAGTCCACGATCACTTCGGGTGGGTTCTTGTCGCTCAGGATGCCGGTGAGTTTGCCAATCATGGAGGGCCTTTGGATTGCGGTGATATGGAGGAGAATCGGGGCTCCTTGGCCAGCAAATAACCCAGCGAAACCACCCACGGACAGGATTATCCCCTTGATCGTCAGACACACCTTCACACCGCACAACAACACCCGCCTGTCGCACCTGTGCGGCCCGATGGACGCGCACTTGCGCAGCATCGAGGCGGGGCTGCAAGTGAGCATCGCCCACCGCCACGAGCAGTTCAAGGTCGACGGTCCCAAGGCCCAAGCCCAGCGCGCCATGGAGCTGCTGCAGGCCCTTTATGAAATGGCCGAGCGCCCGATCGCCGCCGACACCCTGCAGCTGATGATGGCCGGTGACGGGGAAGAAGGCGCAAGCGTTGCCCCCACACTGCAAACCCGCCGCGCGGACTTGAAAGCCCGCACCCCGGTGCAGGCGGCCTACCTCGACAGCATTGCCACACACGACATCAGCTTTGGCATCGGGCCCGCGGGCACGGGCAAGACCTATCTGGCCGTGGCCAGCGCCGTGGACGCCCTCGAGCGCGCCAGCGTGCAACGCATCGTGCTGACCCGCCCGGCTGTGGAAGCTGGCGAGCGCCTGGGCTTTTTACCAGGCGACCTGTCGCAAAAGGTGGACCCCTACCTGCGGCCTCTGTACGACGCGCTCTACGACCTGATGGGTTACGACAAGGTGCAAAAAGCCTTTGAGCGCAACGCACTCGAAATCGCACCGCTGGCCTTCATGCGCGGGCGCACGTTGAACAACGCGTTCGTGATCTTGGACGAAGCGCAAAACACCTCGACCGAGCAAATGAAGATGTTCCTCACGCGCATTGGGTTTGGTGCCAAGGCCGTCATCACGGGCGACGTGAGCCAGATCGACCTGCCCAAAGGCCAAATGAGCGGCCTGATCGACGCCGAACGGGTGCTCAAACGCGTCAAGGGCATCTCGTTCACCCGATTCACCAGCGCCGACGTGGTGCGCCACCCCTTGGTGGCCCGCATCGTGGATGCGTACGATGCCCAAGGCAGTGCCGCTCTGCGCAACCGCAGTGCGGTCAGCCGCCGCAGCGCCCAAGACGACGAATGAACCTGAGAACCCCATGGCCCTGAAACAACTCCAACTGTCGCTGCAATTTGGCGACATCCCTTATGCCGCCCGTCACCGCGCGGCACTGCCGCGCCATGCAGTCGCCCGGGCCATCCGCCATGCGCTGGCCGATGACGCCGAAATCACGGTGCGCATCGTCGGCGAAGAAGAAGGTCGCGCGCTGAACCTGGGTTACCGAAAAAAGGACTACGCCACCAATGTGCTGACGTTTGACTACGCGCAGGACCCGGTGGTGATGGCCGACTTGGTGCTTTGCGCCCCGGTGGTGGCCCGCGAAGCCAAAGAGCAAGGCAAGACGCTGGGCGCGCATTACGCGCATTTGCTGGTGCACGGCGCCTTGCACGCCCAGGGCTGGGACCACGAAACCAGCACGGCCGATGCTGAGGAGATGGAAGCCTACGAGGTTGAAATTTTGGCGGGGCTGGGGCTCAAGAACCCCTATCTTTGAATCAGATGAGACGCACCTTGACGGTTTTACCTTTGATCTTGCCACTCGACAGCTGCGCTTCGACCTTTTTGGCCAAGACAGCCTGCACCGCCACATAAGTCGAAAACTCGTTCACATTGATCTTGCCGACCTGCTCGCGGGTCAGGCCGCACTCGCCCGCCAGCGCACCCATCACGTCGCCCGCGCGGATTTTCTCCTTGCGGCCACCCACAATTTGCAGCGTGCGCATGGGCGGCTGCAGCGGGCC
>CANBTZ010000289.1 GCA_947372495.1 Comamonadaceae bacterium
TGGCCCGCGTGCCCGATGCGGCCAAAACCTTTGACGGCATGAAGGCCCACAAAGTGCTGGTCAAGAACGTTTCTAAAATGCACCCATTGCTGGCCAATTGTCTGCGCCTGACGGTGGGCACCGCCGCCGAAAACGACTTGATGCTTGCCGCCTTGAAAGAATCGCTATGAACCGTACCGCTGAAGTCACCCGCAAGACGGCCGAAACCAACATCCGCGTCGCCATCAACCTGGACGGCACGGGCCAAGCCAAGCTGGCTTCTGGCATCGGTTTTCTGGACCACATGCTCGACCAGATCGCCCGCCACGGCTTGATTGACCTCGACATCGCTTGCGAAGGCGACCTGCACATCGACGGCCACCACACCGTGGAAGACATCGGCATCACCTTGGGCCAAGCGTTCGCACAAGCCATTGGCGATAAAAAAGGCATCCGCCGTTATGGTCACGCTTATGTGCCGCTCGACGAAGCTTTGAGCCGCGTGGTGGTGGACTTTTCGGGCCGCCCTGGTTTGCATATGGACGTGAACTTCACCTCCGGTTCGTTGGGTTCGCTCGACACCCAGCTGATTTACGAATTTTTTCAGGGCTTTGTGAACCACGCCCTGTGCACGCTGCACATCGACAACCTCAAGGGCGTCAATGCGCACCACCAGTGCGAAACCATCTTCAAGGCCTTCGCCCGCGCCGTGCGTGGCGCGCTCGAGCTGGACCCCCGCTCGGCGGGCGTGATCCCCTCGACCAAAGGCAGCCTCTGACATGAGCGTCAATCGAGTTGCAGTGGTGGACTACGGCATGGGCAACCTGCGCTCTGTGGCGCAGGCGGTCATCCATGCGGCCTCCAGCGTGGACCATGCCGAAGTCACGGTCACGTCTGACCCACAGGTCGTGCGCGACGCCCACCGTGTGGTCTTGCCGGGGCAGGGCGCCATGCCCGACTGCATGCGCGAGCTGCGCGAGTCGGGGTTGATGGAAGCCGTGCTCGAAGCCGCCGCCAGCAAACCGCTTTTTGGCGTGTGTGTGGGCATGCAGATGCTGCTGGACCACAGCGACGAAGGCGACACACCCGGCCTCGGCTTGATCCCCGGCCGCGTGGTCAAGTTTGAGCTGGCGGGGCAGATCCAGCCCGACGGCACCCGCTACAAAGTGCCGCAAATGGGCTGGAACCAAGTCTGGCAAGACACCCCAGCGCACCCGCTGTGGAGCGGCATTGCCGATGGCAGCTGGTACTATTTTGTGCACAGCTTCTACGCCCAAGTGGCCAACCCGGCGCACAGCGCGGCCCAGACCGATTACGGTGGCCGCTTTGCCTGCGCCATCGCCCGTGACAACATTTTTGCCACCCAGTTTCACCCCGAAAAAAGCGCGGATCAGGGTTTGGCCTTGTTCCGCAATTTCCTCCACTGGCAGCCTTGAGTTTTTGCTGCCGTTTGTTCTTCCAACAGCTTTTTAATTCGCCATGATTCTGATCCCCGCCATTGACCTCAAAGACGGCCACTGCGTTCGCCTCAAACAGGGCGATATGGACCAAGCCACGACCTTCGGTGAAGACCCCGCTGCCATGGCGCGCACCTGGCTCGAAAAAGGCGCACGCCGCCTGCACCTGGTGGATCTGAATGGCGCCTTTGCTGGCAAGCCGCAAAACTTCAGCGCCATCAAGTCCATCCTCAAGGCCGTGGGCGACGACATCCCGGTGCAGCTGGGCGGTGGCATCCGCGATCTGGACACGATTGAAAAATACATCGACAGCGGCCTGCGCTACGTCATCATCGGCACCGCAGCCGTGAAGAACCCCGGCTTCTTGAAAGACGCTTGCACTGCGTTTGGTGGCCACATCATCGTCGGCTTGGACGCCAAAGACGGCAAAGTCGCCACCGACGGCTGGAGCAAGCTCACGGGCCACGAAGTGGTGGACATGGCCAAGAAGTTCGAGGACTGGGGCGTCGAATCCATCATCTATACCGACATCGGCCGTGACGGCATGCTGAGCGGTATCAACATCGACGCCACCGTCAAGCTGGCCCAAGCGCTGACCATCCCCGTGATTGCTTCGGGCGGCCTGTCCAACATGGCCGACATCGAGCAGCTGTGCGCCGTCGAAGGCGAGGGCGTCGAAGGCGTGATCTGCGGCCGCGCCGTGTATTCGGGTGACCTCGACTTCGCTTTGGCGCAAAAGCGTGCCGACGAACTGAACGGCTGAACCTTCAAGAAAACGCCAGATGACCGGCTTGGCCACTTGTCGCGACACCACGTTCGCAGGCCTGCCGGCTTGTGAGTTGGCTCTGCCAGCGGGCGACCGCTTGGTGGTCGCGCTGCACGGCGCGCATGTGCTGTCCTGGGTATCGGGCGGGCAAGAGCGCCTGTACCTCAGCCCCCAAAGCGTGATGGACGGCCAAGCCGCCATCAGAGGCGGCGTGCCCGTGTGCTTTCCGCAGTTCAACCAACGCGGCCCCATGGCCGACAGCTTGCCCAAACACGGCTTTGCCCGCAACGTGGCCTGGCTGGCCGATGCGGCTGAACTGAGCGATGACCATGCCCGCCTCACACTGCGCCTGAAAGACAACGCCCAAACCCGCCAGTGGTGGCCGCAGGCCTTTGAGGCGCAGCTGCACATCGACCTGAGCCCCGGTGAGCTGCAAATCACTTTGGGTGTGCACAACACCGATGCGCAGCCCTTGGCGTTTTCGGGCGCACTGCACACCTACCTGGCCGTATCCGATGTGACGCAGGCCACGCTGCAGGGCCTGGGCGGTGAGCCCGAGTGGGATTCGCTCACCGACACCCATGCGGCTGCGGCCGACACCATCCGCTTTGCTGCCGAATTTGATCGCGTGTACGAAGCTGTACCAAATCCGATGACGCTGAACCAGTCCCTGCACATCAGCCAGAGCCCCAGCTGGGCCAACACCGTGGTCTGGAACCCCGCGCAAGAGCTGTGCAAGCGCCTGGCCGACATGCCCGATCACGGCTGGCGACACATGCTGTGCGTCGAAGCCGCGCAGGTGTACGAGCCCATCACCTTGCCTGCGGGCGGGCGCTGGGCGGGCTGGCAGCGCTTGCAAGTGCTGAACCCCTGAACCTATTCAACAAGAGAAGTCTCCATGCTCGCCAAACGCATCATCCCTTGCCTCGACGTGA
>CANBTZ010000290.1 GCA_947372495.1 Comamonadaceae bacterium
TGCGTGAGTGCCTTTTTAAACGGCACTATAGCCTCAATACCGATAAATATTTATTCTATTGAATTATTTTTTTGTTGATGGGGCCATGATGACGGCGTCATGCGCTACCCCAAAGACCCAGTCAAAGTAGCAAAACGTCTTTCGCCCCACCCCGCTGCAGCCACTGCGCAAACTCATCCGCCAGCTGCTGAGCCGCGCTGGCCGCCGCTGTCCACACCTTCACTCGCGCCGCCAGGTCTTGCCCGTAGGCCATGAAGTCTTTGCGGTCGGGGAGCTTGCTATTGGGCAGGGTTTTGACCCACTCGGGGTTGGGGGCCAGAACGATGGTGTTGTCCAAAAATGGGGTTGCGCCGTGCCGCCACTTGAGCGCTTTGTCGAGCCAGCCAGGCACCACGTTTTGCTGGAAGTGCGGGTACAGCACGATGGAACGGTCCGGGCCCTTTGACGGCGCGGTCCAGTTCAGGTGCAGGTGGTAGTCGGTGATGCCGCCGTCCCAATACGCGCCTGTGGGTGCGCCGGGGATGTCGTGCACGGCCTTCAGGGCAAACGGGATGGAGCAGCTGGCCTGCAATGCGGGCATGAAATTGCCCCCGGTCAGGGCCACCGTTTGGGTGCGAAAGTCTTGTGCATCGAAGGGCAAGGCTGCGCCCTGCGCAGAAAACACCACGCGCTCTAGCCAGCCGCCCAGCGCCCGGCGACTGACGGCGTTGCTGAGGTAGGCCCCGGCGTAGCCCAGTGGCGTGGCCATGGGGTGCTCGCGCTGCAAGATGTGCCGCCCGCGTGAGGTGACGATGTGCAGGCGGTACCGCGGGTGGTTCAGCGCCTGGTCGATGCGGCCACCGTAAAAGGCCTGCAGGCTTTGGCCAAAGGCCTCGCTCACCTGCTCGGCGCTCACGCGCTTTTTGCCCGGCAGCGGTTCGTAGTGCTGGTGAATGTAGTCGTGCTCCAGCCGCTCAAACGCCGTCACCGGGTTGTTCAGGCAGGCGGTGGACATGCGCCACGCGCCGATGGATGCGCCCACCAGGTCCACGGGCTGCTGGCTTTGGGCCAGCCATTCACCAAAGATGAATCGGTCCAAGGGGCCAAGAATCAGCCCTTTGGGGCCCCCGGCGGCTGCAGGAATCACTCCCACATGTTCGGGTCGCAAGCCGTGCTCACGGATGTGGGCGAGTGCCTTGGGGCCTGCATGGATGTGGAGGGCTTGCATGGGTTCAAGTGTATGGGCGCAAATGGGAAGGAGGCAGCCTGTCGATGTGGGAGCGGCGCCCTCGCCGCGAATGGGCGCTCGCAGGCCACCACTTATCGCCCCGAGGGCGGGGCTCCCACAGCGCTGCTATTTTTTGAGGCCTTGCAGTTTGGCAAAGGCGCTGGCCATGGCCGAGCCCGAACCGGCTGCGGGGGGCGAGGTGTAACCACCGCCTGAACCACCACCACGCTGGCGGTTGTCCCGCCCTGCCCCTTCAAACTTGTTGTCTCTTGGGCCATCGCGTCTGGCGGGCGCAGCGTCGAGCTTCATGGTCAAGCTGATGCGCTTGCGGGCCACGTCGACTTCGAGCACCTTGACCTTGACGATGTCGCCCGTCTTGACCACCTCGCGGGCGTCGCTCACAAACTTGTTGGCCAACTGGCTCACATGAACCAAGCCGTCCTGGTGCACGCCCAGGTCCACAAACGCGCCAAACTGGGCCACGTTGCTCACGGTGCCTTCGAGCGTCATGCCTTCTTTCAGGTCCTTGATGTCTTCCACGCCATCGGTCAGGCGTGCGACCTTGAAGTCGGGGCGCGGGTCACGGCCGGGTTTTTCCAGCTCGCCCAGGATGTCTTGGATGGTGATGGCACCAAACTTGTCGTTCGCAAACAATTCCGGCTTGAGTGTTTTGAGCACATCCGATCGACCCATGATCTCTTGGATCGGCTTGGCAGTTTTGACGATGAACTGCTCGACCACCGGGTAAGTCTCAGGGTGTACACCCGTCATGTCCAGCGGGTTGTCGCCGCCACGAATGCGCAAAAAGCCCGCGCTTTGCTCGAAGGTCTTGGCACCCAGGCCGGTCACTTTGAGCAAGTCCTGACGGGTCTTGAACACGCCATTGGCATCGCGCCAGCGCACCACGGCCTTGGCCACGCTGCCCGACAAGCCGGACACGCGGGTGAGCAAGGGCACGCTTGCGGTGTTCAGGTCCACGCCCACCGAGTTCACACAGTCTTCGACCACGGCGTCCAGCGTCTTGGCCAGCTCGCTTTGGTTCACGTCGTGCTGGTACTGGCCCACACCAATGGCTTTGGGGTCGATCTTGACCAACTCCGCCAAGGGGTCTTGCAAGCGGCGGGCAATCGAGGCCGCGCCGCGCAGGCTCACATCCACATCGGGCATTTCTTGTGAGGCGAATTCGCTGGCGCTGTACACCGAAGCACCTGCCTCGCTGACCACGGCTTTTTGAATCTCGACGCCTTCCCGATTGCCACCTTGCAAGCGAGCCAGTTGCTTGATCAGGTCGCCCGCCAGCTTGTCGGTCTCGCGGCTGGCGGTGCCGTTGCCAATCGCAATCAGGTTCACGTTGTGCTTCTCGCACAGCTTGGCAAGCGTAAAGAGCGAACCTTCCCAGTCTTTGCGAGGCTCGTGTGGGTACACGGTGGAGGTGTCGACCAGCTTGCCGGTGGCGTCGACCACGGCGACTTTCACGCCCGTGCGGATGCCCGGGTCCAGTCCCATGACCACACGGGGGCCTGCGGGCGCGGCCAGCAGCAGGTCGCGCAGGTTGTCTGTAAAGACCTTGATGGCGATTTTTTCGGCCTCTTCACGCAAGCGGGTGAACAGGTCACGCTCGGTCGACAGGCTCAGTTTCACGCGCCAGGTCCAGGCCACGCATTTGCGGATCAGGTCGTCCGAGGGGCGGGCCGCATGGCTCCAGCCCAAATGCATGGCAATCTTGCCTTCGGCGATGCTGGGTTTGCCGGGCTCTGGTTCTACAGGCAAGACCAATTTGGCGTCCAGCATTTCCAGCGCACGGCCACGGAACACGGCCAAAGCACGGTGCGAAGGCACGCGGCCAATCGGCTCGTCGTAGTCAAAGTAGTCGCGGAACTTGGCCACGTCGGCGTTGTTCTCGTCCTTGCCGTC
>CANBTZ010000291.1 GCA_947372495.1 Comamonadaceae bacterium
ATCAAGGACAACTCGGTCAGCAACTCTGGGTTGTCAGGGTGATCGGTCAGGGCTTGCTGGACCACCTCATGGGCTGCAGCGGTTTGCTTGTGTTCGCGCAGCCACTGCGCCAGCACCAGGGCTTTGCGGCGGGATTGCTCAGGTGTGGCGGTCTTGATCTGGCTGAGCACCAGGCGTGCTTCGTCGGTGCGCCCTTGCTGCACCAGCAATTCGGCCCGGCGGCTGGCCAAGCGGATGGGGTCCACGCCGGCCGGGATCTGGCTGAGCCATTCGTTGGCCTGCGCCATTTGGCCTTTTTGCTGCGCCATCTGCGACAGGACAAGCAAAGCTTCCTCCCGGCCCGCTTCTTGTTCGGCTTCTTTGTTGTCCTTGGTCAAATCCAGATAGCGGACGAGCTGTTGTTCGGCCTGCAAAACTTGCCCCATGTCTTGCTGCATCAGACCCAGCATCAGCCAACCTTGGGCCAATTCAGGGTGCTGTTGTGTCAGTTGTTGTAGCTGAATCAATGCATCTGCGTAGGCGCGTTGGCCGATGAGTGTTCGCGCGTAGCCCAAGCGAAACTCCCCTGAAACGGGACCTTGCATGGCCTCGTTGAGCATCGCTTTCAGGCTGGGGGTGGCGTTGTTGAGCAAGCTCAAAGCCAAGATGAGAGGCCCTTGTGAGGTCTTGTCGGCCGCGTGCCCCTTCAAGGCCGCATCTATGGCCTGCGGCAGCTGATCGGCCTCGCGGTGCATGCGTCCAATGGTGGTCCATGCGGTGGCAGCCAAGGCTGGACGCGTCAAAAATGGGCTGAGGGCCTTCTCGACGACTTGGGCCGCCTGTGCTTTGTCGTTCACCCTGGCAAAGACGCGTGGGACCGAGATGATCGCGCCAATTTGTTCGTCGACAGGCAGCTCGTTCAAAGAGGTGGCCAATGCCTGACCTGCTTCAGGCACGCGGTTGAGCGCAAGCTGGATTTGCAGGATGTAGCGGTTGGGCTCTTGTGCGCCGGGCAATTCCCGTTTCCAGGTCTGCGCGGCTTGCAGTGCCGCCTCGCCAGAGCGTGTCTGCAAGGCGATGTCGATGGCGCGTTGGAACAGCAGTGGATCGCGAGTTTTGCGCGCGGCGTCCAGCACCATCGAAAAGCCCATGCCTGGAGCCCCCTCGCGCACGTTCATTTCGCCCAGCAGCAGCTGGTAAAACAGCATGCCGTCCAGGGCGGATTGAGCAGGTGCCTTGACTTTGGCAGGCTCGGCAGGCTGGGCCAAACAACCCAGCACGCAGGAGGATAAAACGGCCAATCGGAACCAGAATTTCATGCAGCCCATGATAATCGAGCGTCCACCCCCAGGCCGGCGCGTGTCGCAAAGCCTTGCCTGTCAAAAGTTTTCCATGCCCGAGTTACCCGAAGTCGAAGTCACCCGTCAGAGCTTTGCCAGCCGCATTGCGGGCGCCAGCATCCGCGAGTTGCGCATGGGCAAACCGCTGCGCTGGCCGCTGGGCTGCGAGCCGGGCAGTTTGAATGGCCAACGCATCCACGGCGTGCGCCGCCGAGGCAAGTACCTGTTGGTGGATCTGGACGATGGGCTTTTGCTGCTGCACCTGGGGATGTCGGGCAGCCTCAACTTTGCGCCGACCCAGCCGCCTGCAGGCCCGCACGACCACATGGACCTGCTGACCGATCGGGGCGTACTGCGCTTGCACGATCCGCGCCGTTTTGGGGCGGTGGTCTGGGCGCCGTCTGAGGCGTCTGCCGCAGCGCAAAAGCTGCTGGGCCACTTGGGGGTGGAGCCGCTGGAAGGCGGCTTTGATGCCACCGCGTTCCATGCTGCGCTGCTCAAACGCTCTGCGCCCATCAAGCAGGTGCTGCTGGCGGGCGACACCGTGGTGGGGGTGGGCAATATTTACGCCTCTGAAGCCCTGTTCATGGCAGGCATTCGTCCCACGCTGCGCGCCAACAAGGTCTCGCGTCCAAGATCTGACCGGTTGCATGCGGCCATCATCGAGGTGCTGGCCCGGGCGGTGCGCCAAGGCGGCAGCAGCCTGCGTGACTTTGTCAGTGCCGAAGGCAAAACGGGTTACTTTCAGCTCGAAGCCGCGGTCTATGGCCGTGCCGGGCAGCCTTGCAGGGTGTGCGCCACGCCGATTCGGTCCATCGTGCAGGGCCAACGCACCACTTTCTATTGCCCCCAATGTCAGAAAAACTGAAGTCAGAAACACCGAAACTGCCCAGTGGGTTTGCCCGCCGCATGGTCGACTGGCAGCGCCATCACGGACGTCAAAGCCTGCCTTGGCAAAACACACGTGACCCCTACCGTGTGTGGCTGTCTGAGATCATGCTGCAGCAGACCCAGGTCACTACCGTGCTTGATTACTACCCGCGCTTTTTGCAGCGCTTCCCTGATGTGGCGGCGCTGGCTGCTGCGCCACAGGACGATGTGTTGGGCCTGTGGAGCGGGCTGGGGTACTACAGTCGCGCCCGCAACCTGCACCGCTGCGCGCAGGACGTGATGGCGCGTTTTGGTGGTGTGTTCCCCAGCACGGCCGAGCAGCTCGTCACCTTGTCCGGCATCGGGCGCTCGACGGCAGCAGCCATCGCGGCGTTTTGCTTTCATGAGCGCTCTGCCATTTTGGACGGCAACGTCAAACGTGTGCTCACCCGTGTGCTGGGTTACGGCGAAGACTTGGCGCTGTCTGCGAGCGAGCGCAGCCTGTGGGCGCTGGCCGAGCAGTTGCTGCCCCCTGATGCGGCCGACATGCCGGCCTACACCCAGTCGCTGATGGACCTGGGTGCCACCGTCTGCTTGCCGCGCAAGGTGCAGTGCGAGGCCTGCCCGGTGGCAAATCAATGCCAAGCGCTGCAACAAGCTCAGCCCATGGCCTACCCGGTCAAAACCCGCAAGCTCAAGCGCAGCAGCGCCACGCTGTGGCTGCTGTGGGCGGTCAATGCCCAAGGGCAGGTCTGGCTGCACAAACGCCCGGCCCGGGGCATCTGGGCGGGTCTCTTCAGTCTGCCCGTGTTCGATGACGAAAGCGCTTTGCTGGCCAGTTGTGGTGATGCGCGCTCGCCGCGTTTCATCGAGCCGTGGAAGCATGTGCTCACCCACCGCGATCTGCACCTGCACC
>CANBTZ010000292.1 GCA_947372495.1 Comamonadaceae bacterium
CAGCGGCCTGACGCAGGTGCTCGACGACAGGCGCTACACCGAAATCATCATGACACGCGCCACGGTTTCCGTCGGTGACGATATCGGCTTTCTACCCGGCACCGAGGAAGAAAAAATGGGGCCGTGGATGGGCGCGCTCGACGACAACCTCGAATTTTTGGCCAAGGGCGACGGCGGCAATGCGGGTGAATGGGGGCGCGCAGCCACCAATGAGCTCATCAAGAGCCGCATCAAAATCAAGAGCATGAACTTCATGCGCGGGCGCACCTTCATGAACAAATACGTCATCATCGACGAGGCGCAAAACCTGACGCCCAAGCAGATGAAGACATTGATCACGCGCGCAGGGCCTGGCACCAAGATCATCTGCATGGGCAATTTGGCCCAAATCGACACGCCTTACCTGACAGAAGGATCGTCAGGCCTCACCTATGCTGTGGATCGCTTCAAGGGCTGGGCCCACGGCGGGCACATCACCCTGGCACGCGGCGAGCGTTCACGCTTGGCCGACTTTGCCAGTGACGTGCTGTAAGCCGACTCAGTAGTCGTCGCCTCCGCCGCCGCCATAACCGGGGGCGAGGCTTTCGAATCGGGTGAGAGGCTTCAAGAACGCCAAGCGAACAGTGCCTGTCGGACCGTTACGCTGTTTGCCAATGATGATTTCGGCCACACCGGGCTCCTTGGAGTCCTTGTTGTAGTAATCATCACGGTAAATGAACATGATGATGTCGGCATCTTGTTCAATGGCGCCTGATTCACGCAAGTCACTCATCATGGGGCGCTTGTCCGTGCGCTGCTCAACACTTCGGTTGAGCTGAGACAGGGCAATGACCGGGCACTGCAGTTCCTTGGCCAGCATCTTCAGACCCCGGGAGATTTCACCCAACTCGGTTGCGCGGTTGTCGCCGCCCGAGCTGGACGATCCGCTCATCAGCTGCAAGTAGTCGACCACGATCAGGCCCAACTTGCCGCACTGGCGCGCCAAGCGGCGAGCGTTGGCACGCAACTCACTGGGCGTCAAACCCGGGGTTTCGTCGATGTGCAAAGACACGGTGCGCAGGCGCTCGATGGCCTCTGTCAGGCGGGGCCACTCCTCGTCACTGAGCTTGCCCGTGCGCAAATGCCCTTGGTCGATCCGACCGATGGAGCCCACCACACGAACAGCCAACTGGGATGCCCCCATTTCCATCGAAAAGACAGCAACAGGCAAGCCTTCGTTGAGCGCCACATGCTCAGCGATGTTGATGGCAAACGCCGTCTTGCCCATAGAAGGGCGAGCAGCCAGCACCACCATGTCGCCAGGCTGCAGGCCTGAAGTCATGCGGTCCAGATCATGAAACCCTGTGGGCACCCCGGTGATGTCATTGGGGTTGTCGGCCATTTCCTGAACACGGTCCAGCAACTCAACGACCAGGGTGTCCATGGATTGAAAGCCCTGCTTCATGCGCGAGCCTTCTTCACCGATGTTGAAGATTTTTTGCTCCGCCTCGTCCAGGATCTTGTCGATTTGCTTGCCCTTGGGATTGAACGCTTGCGTGGCAATCTCGTCGCTGGCCGACACCAGTTTGCGCAAGATGGAGCGCTCGCGCACGATCTCGGCATAGCGCCGAATGTTGCTGGCACTGGGCACATACTGGGCCAACGAGTTCAGGTAAGCCAAGCCCCCCGTGTCTGCGCCATGCCCCTGGTTTTGCACATATTCAAACACCGTGATCACATCGGCCGGTTTGGAGGCATTGATCAAGGCCCCGATGGCAGCATAGATCAGCTGATGTTCGTGGCGGTAAAAATCCTTGTCGGACAGCATGTCGCCGACACGGTCCCACGCGCCGTTGTCCAAAAGCAAGCCGCCCAGCACGCTGGACTCTGCCTCGATGGAGTGCGGTGGCACCCGCAGCTGAGCGACCTGACTGTCTGAAGAGAAGTCGATCGGCAAATCGTAGGGAGGAGAAAAATCGGCTTGCATGAAATAACGATCAAAACCCGATGTTAATCGGCAGGGGGAGACACGTCACGGGACAAACCTGTGGACAAGCTCTGGGCAATGTGGGGATGAGCTGGGATAAGTCCGCACAATGCACATCGCCAAAGAAAAAGCCGCCAGCTCCGAAAAGCTGGCGGCTTGGATCGGGCAGCGATCGATCAGGCAGTTTCGCCGTAAACAGTCACGTTCACGTCAACCACCACATCCGTGTGCAATGCCACGGAAACAGCAGAGTCGCTCACGGTCTTGATGGGACCGTTGGGCATGCGGATCTGTGACTTGATGACAGCGTAGCCTTGCTTGTTCAGCTCTTCGGCGATGTCATGGTTCGTCACGGAACCGAACAGACGACCGTCAACGCCGGCCTTCTGGCTCAGTTTGATGGTCAAACCGGACAGCTTCTCGCCTTGGGCTTGAGCTTCGGCCAGTTTGGCAGCAGCGGCTTTTTCGAGCTCGGCACGGCGGGCTTCGAATTCAGCTTTGTTGTTTTCGGTGGCGCGACGGGCCAGACCTGTTGGGATCAGGAAGTTGCGAGCGTAACCGTCCTTGACCTTGACGATATCGCCCAGGTTGCCGAGGTTCACAACCTTTTCGAGCAGAATGATTTGCATGGTTGGGCTCCTTAGACTTTGTGTTGGTCGCTGTAAGGCAACATGGCCAGGAAGCGGGCACGCTTGATGGCGGTGTTCAGCTGACGCTGGTAAATGGCACGGGTGCCGGTCAGGCGTGCAGGAATGATCTTGCCGTTTTCGGCGATGAAGTCACGCAATGTGTCCACATCTTTGTAGTCGATTTCTTCGACACCGGTCACGGTAAAGCGGCAAAAGCGCTTGCGCTTGAACAGCAGCGACTGGGTGTTGCGCTTTGGGCGCTTGTCTTTGTTGAATTTTTTGAACGTGGCCATGTGGGCCTCCTGAAATTAATCTTGCTGAAACTCTTGAATGTGCAACACGACACTTTTTCCCTGACGGGGCGTGGCCAAAAAGCCTTGGAACTGCCAGACAGTGCCCACCGGTTGTTTGATCAATCTCTCCGCTTGGGAACCCAAGGCCAGAGCACGGATCTTCAACTGCACCTTCCGGTTTTGCCCAACTTCCGATTGCTCGGAAGCATGCTCA
>CANBTZ010000293.1 GCA_947372495.1 Comamonadaceae bacterium
CGCCAGCTCCAGAAGCTGTCTTGCGCAGCACCCCGGTATTCGGTCAAGCCGCCAAACGCCCTTTGAAACGCGTGCGAATGCAAATTGGGCATGCCTGGCATGACGGGGCCAGTGGCGCGTGTAACGCCTTCAGGACAATTGGCCTGCGCTTTCACACCCGTGATCAAGCCTTGGTCATTCCAAGACAACAGCACATCGCGCGCCCAGCCACTGGGCAACAAAGCGTGTTCGGCAAACAGGCTGTGTTTGTTCATGCTGAACCCCTCTGCACACCCATGCCGTCAACCGCCAAACGCCCCTGGCGCACCACGCTGCAAGCAGGGCGCTGGCCCAGCCAATAGGCCAGTTCTGCCACATCGCCCAAAGGCCAGAGCACGAAGTTGGCGGGGCAGCCGACCGCGATGCGGCCATGCGTGGCCTGCAGGCCCAGTGCCTGCGCGGCATGGCGCGTCACACCCGCCAGCGCTTCGGGCACTGTGAATCGGAACAAAGTGCACGCCATGTTGACCATCAGCAGCAAACTCAAAGCAGGCGAGGTGCCCGGGTTGTGGTCGGTGGACACGGCCATGGGCACACCCGCTGCGCGCAGGCCGGCAATGGGCGGCATGTGGGTGTCGCGCAATGTGTAATAGGCGCCGGGCAAAAGCACCGCCACCGTGCCCGCTTGCCGCATGGCGGCGATGCCTTCGGCGCTCAGGTGTTCGATGTGGTCGCACGACAGCGCGCCGAGACGCGCCGCCAGCGCCGAGCCGCCCATGTCCGACAGCTGCTCGGCATGCAGCTTGACCGGCAAGCCCAGCGCTTGCGCAGCTTGGAAGACTTGCTCGGTTTGCGCTAGCGTGAAGCCGATGGTTTCGCAAAACACATCCACCGCATCCACCAGGCCTTCGGCAGCGAGCGCGGGCATCATCTCTTCACACACCAGCTGGATGTAATCGTCGCTGCGCCCGGCGTATTCGGGCGGCAGCGCGTGCGCCCCCAAAAACGTGGTGCGCACCGTGACGCCAAACACCTCACCCAGACGCCGGGCCACGCGCAGTTGTTTGCGCTCGTGTTCCAGACTCAGGCCATAACCCGATTTGATCTCGATGGCGCACACGCCTTCGGCCAGCAAGGCTTGCAAACGGGGCACAGCAGCGTCGAACAAGTCGTCTTCGCTGGCCTCGCGTGTGGCCAGGACGCTGGACACGATGCCGCCCCCGGCGCGCGCCACCTCTTCGTAACTGGCACCGGCCAGGCGCATGGCGAATTCGTTGGCACGCTGGCCGCCGTACACCAGGTGCGTGTGACAGTCGACCAGGCCGGGTGTGACCAAGGCGCCATGGCCGTCGTGTAGGGAAAGTTGCCGATAAGCGTCTGGCAAATCGGCGTGCGCGCCCACCCAGGCGATGGCCCCTTGCGCAACCACGATGGCCGCGTCTGTCACGGCTGGCGTACCTGCACCCAAAGCCTCGGGTGCCAAGTGCAGGTGGTGCCAAATGCCGTCGGCGCTGGGCCATGAATCAGGGGACAGTGAAGCGTTCATGATCAGTGAAATTGAAGTGTCAATGCGAGCAGCGCGGCATCGGGGCTTTGCGGGCGCAGTCGCCACGCCATGGCCGCATCCGACCACCACAAACCTTGTTGCGGCGTGAGCGTTTGAGAGCTTGCGCCTTCCAGCTGCCAGCACCCCTGCACCGCCATCAACAAGCCCTGCGACGCAGCAGGGCCATCGCAGGCACTGCGCACCACCTGCAGAGAAGCACTGCAAACAGCGCGTCGGGTCATGACGTTGAAATCGTGACAGTCGCCCGCCAGCAGACGGGCATGGATGGGCTCCTCGCCCGCAAACGCAAACGGGGCCAGCGGGGTGTCCAGGCGGTGCTGCACCTCGCCACCCTCACTTTGCAAATGCACACCCCCGCCACTCAACAAAGTGATGACCCTGTCAACGCCCGGAAAAGCCGAAAACGGCCCGTCGCTGGCGATGTGGGCAATGCTCACGCGCCAGTCAAAATCGTTCATGCCTGCGCCCTGGGGCTGGCAGACGATCTCGCGCGTCACACCGCCGCCATTCTTCCAGGGCGTGGCCGGTAAATCATCCACATCGAATCGGTGCAGTGTCATGGGCATTTCAAAAAAGATGTGTCATCGACCCGGTTTTTTTGTAGGAGCGGCGCCCCCGCCGCGATTGCCCCCCGCAGCCCACCCCCCATCGCCTCGAGGGCGGGGCTCCCACATTGAGCCGCGTCGCCATGTCGGGCTTGAGCACCCGCACAAGGGCAGCTTGGGCTGGGTGCCTCTTTGCATGCCGACATTTAGCTCACTTGACCATGGGCAGCTTCAGCCCTTGCTTTTTGGCCGTGGCCACAGCCAATTCATAACCAGCATCGGCGTGGCGCATCACGCCCGAGCCGCTGTCGTTGACCAGCACGCGCGCCAAGCGCTCGGCCGCGGCGTCGGTGCCGTCGGCCACGATGACCATACCCGAGTGCTGCGAATAACCCATGCCCACGCCGCCGCCATGGTGCAGGCTGACCCAGCTGGCGCCGCCTGCGGTGTTGAGCAGGGCATTCAGCAGCGGCCAGTCGCTCACGGCGTCGGTGCCGTCTTTCATGGCTTCGGTCTCGCGGTTGGGGCTGGCCACCGAGCCGGTGTCGAGGTGGTCGCGACCGATCACGATGGGGGCTTTGAGTTCGCCTGTACGCACCATCTCGTTGAAGGCCAGTCCGGCCAGGTGCCGTTCGCCCAGGCCCAGCCAGCAGATGCGTGCGGGCAGGCCCTGAAAGCTGATGCGCTCACGCGCCATGTCCAGCCAGCGGTGGGTGTGCGTGTTGTTCGGAAACAGTTCCTTGATCTTGGCATCGGTTTTGTAGATGTCTTCGGGGTCGCCCGACAAGGCCACCCAGCGGAACGGGCCCTTGCCTTCGCAGAACATGGGACGGATGTAGGCGGGCACAAAGCCGGGGAAATCAAAGGCGTTTTTCACGCCATGGTCAAAAGCCACCTGACGGATGTTGTTGCCGTAATCCACCGTGGGGATGCCCAGGGCCTGGAAGTCCAGCATGGCTTGCACCTGGGTGGCACAGCC
>CANBTZ010000294.1 GCA_947372495.1 Comamonadaceae bacterium
GGACGACGGCAAAGCCGCCTTGCAATACGCCGCGAGCGAAGGCTACGCGCCCTTGCGCGAATGGGTCGCACAAGACCTGCTCAAGCAAGGCATGAAGGTCAGCCCCGACCAAGTGCTGATCACCACCGGCAGCCAGCAAGGCCTGGACCTGGTCGCCAAAATCCTGATCGACGCGGGCAGCCGCATCCTGGTCGAAACCCCCACTTACCTGGGCGCACTGCAAGCTTTCACGCCCATGGAGCCTGTGGCCGTGTCGGTCAACAGCGACGACCACGGCGTGGACCCTGCTGACCTGAGCGCCAAAGTCGGCACCGGGGCCGACAAAGCCCGCTTTGTGTACCTGCTGCCCAACTTCCAGAACCCCACCGGCCGCACCATGACCGAAGAACGCCGCGCCGCTGTGGCGCAGGTGGCCATCGAGTCTGGCCTGCCGATCATCGAAGACAACCCCTACGGCGACCTGTGGTTTGACGCGCCGCCTGCGCCCTCACTCAGCTCGCGCCACCCAGAGGGCAGCGTTTACCTGGGTTCGTTTTCCAAGATCCTCGCACCAGGCCTGCGCCTAGGTTATTTGGTCGCGCCCACCGCGCTGTACCCCAAGCTCTTGCAAGCGAAACAAGCGGCCGATCTGCACACGCCCAGCTTCAACCAGCGCGTGGTGGCCGAAGTGCTCAAAGACGGCTTCATCGAACGCCATGTGCCCACCATCCGCGCCCTGTACAAGCAGCAGTGCGAAGCCATGCTGGCCGCGCTCGACCGCGAAATGGCAGGCTTGGGCCTGAGCTGGAACCGCCCGGTGGGCGGCATGTTCCTGTGGGTGCAACTGCCCAAGGGCCTCAAAGCGATTCCGCTGCTGGCCAAAGCCGTTGCAAAAGGCGTGGCCTTTGTGCCAGGCTCGGCTTTTTATGCCGAAGGTGCCGACGAAAGCACCTTGCGCCTGTCGTTTGTGACCGCCACCGTGGACCAGATCAACACCGGCATGACCGCGTTGGCCGCGGCGATCCGCGAATCACTCTGAGCACCTGATCTGGAGCGCACGATGCAAGCCCGTCCTTTCCAACAAGTTGACGTTTTCACCGACACTGCCTTTCTGGGCAACCCGCTGGCCGTGGTGCTCGATGGCACAGGCTTGAGCGATGCGCAGATGCAAACCTTTGCCGCCTGGACGCAGCTGAGCGAAACCACATTTGTGTTGCCCCCCACACCCGAGGGCGCTGCGGGTGGGGCTGACTACCGGGTGCGCATTTTCACGCCCGGGGCCGAGCTGCCCTTTGCAGGTCACCCCACACTGGGCACAGCCCACGCCTGGTTGAAGGCGGGCAACACGCCAAGGCAAGCAGGCTCGCTGATGCAGGAATGTGGCGTCGGGTTGGTGAGCTTGAAACAACTGGGCGAGCGCTGGGCTTTTGCGGCGCCCCCACTGAACCGCTCGGACATCTCGGCCGAAGACCTCGGCCCGGTCCTGGCCGCTTTGGGGCTGGACGCCTCAGAACTGATAGCCGCTCAAAACCTGAACAACGGCCCACATTGGCTGGGCATGCTGGTGGACAGTGTGGACACGGTGCTGGCCCTGGAGCCCGATCACGCCGCCCTGAAAAAGCTGGGCACCAAAGTCGGCGTGGCGGCCAAGCGGCAAGCATCAGACGGTGGCCTGATCCGCCGTGCCAACCGCGAAGCCCGCGCCTTTGCACCGTCAAACCGCATCGCCAACGACCCCACCGATCTGGAAGTGCGCGCCTTCGCCGCCCCTGTGGGCATCGCCGAAGACCCGGTCACCGGCAGCCTGAACGCGTCGCTGGCGCAATGGCTGATGGCCGCTGGCAACATGCCCACACAGTACAGCGCACGGCAAGGCACGATGCTGGGCCGAGCCGGGCAGGTCTTCTTGTCGCAAGACGCGCATGGCCAAGCCTGGGTGGGTGGCGATGTGGTCGGCTGCATCTCGGGCCTTGTTCACTTGTGACGCCCAACGTGCGCCGCTGATCACCCCAGCGACAGGCATGAGGGCCCGGTCTGCGGACAATCGCAGCCCATGGGAACCCTCTATTTAGTCCGCCACGGACAAGCCTCTTTCGGGGCCGATGACTACGATCAACTCAGCCCGCTGGGCGGCCAACAGGCGGTGCGCCTGGGCGAGTACCTGCGCCAGCGCTTCGAGCGTGAGGGGGTGCAGATCGACACCGTGCTCATGGGCAGCCTGCGCCGCCACCGCCAGACCTGGGAAGGGCTGGCCGAAGGCGCACAGTGGCAACACACACCCGAAGTCTGGCCAGGCCTGAACGAGTACGACAGCCATGCGCTGATCGAAACCATCCACCCCGAACCCCTGGCCAAGCCGGACACCCCCGAGATGTACCGCCACCACTTCCGGCTGCTGCGCGATGCGCTCAAAGCCTGGATGGACGGCACCACCCAACCCAGCGGCATGCCCACTTACACCGAGTTTGTGCAGGGCATCACGGACGCGCTCGACCATGTGCGGCAAAACTGCAAGGGCAACGCCCTCATCGTGTCGAGTGGCGGCCCCATCTCTACGGCCGTCGGGCAGGTGCTGGGCGCACCCGCAGAGACCACGATCGAGTTGAACCTGCGCATCCGCAACACCGCCTTGACGGAATTCGTGTTCACCCCCAAGCGCCACATGCTGCTGACCTACAACACGCTGCCGCACCTGGACAGCGCCGAACACCAGCGCTGGGTCACCTTCGCCTGATCTAGCCAGCGGCAGAACGGCCGTTCAGGCCGTGTCGCTGCGCAAGGTGTTGGCTGGCAACTGGTCGATTTCCGCAAGCAACTGAGCCAGCGCCCGGCCCGAGGCATCCAGCAGGGTCTTGCCCTTTTCAGGCGTGGCTGCGGCGGCATGGCCCGCTGCGCCGTGCGGGTTGTAGTCCTGCATCTGCCAGCCCAGCTTGGCGCTTTTGCCGTTGCCCAAAATCGCAAAGCGCTCCGCACGGTCCTGCGAGGTAGAGCGGAAATCCTGCGCGTGGTCCATGCGCACCTGCGCGGGTCGCAGTGCCCGCATCATCGAGGTTTCCACATCACC
>CANBTZ010000295.1 GCA_947372495.1 Comamonadaceae bacterium
TGATGAACATGATCCCCTACAACGCTGTGCCCGACTTGCCTTATGCCCGCCCGAGTTGGGAGAAGGCAGCGGCCATCGCCCGCAGCTTGCACCAGCGCGGCGTGCTGACCAAGCTGCGCCAGTCGGCCGGGCAGGACGTGGACGGCGGCTGCGGCCAGCTGCGTGCGCGCGAGGTGGTGCAGCGGGTGAAGATCGTGCGATCCGTGCATCCCAACACCTGACAGGTCCCGGCGCCATGATTTCGGATCAGGCTTTGCGCTGGCCGATGTGGATCAAGCCACTCGACAGTGCGGTGCCCAAGAGCACCACCAGGCCACACCCGAGCATCCAAGGCGTGACGGTTTCGCCCAACAACACCACGCCATACAAGATGGCAAAGACCGGCACCATGAAGGTCACGGTGAGTGCTTTGGCCGGACCGGTGTTCTCGATCAGTTTGAAGTAGAGGATGTACGCCAGCCCCGTGCACACGATGCCCACCGCGAGCAAAGCGCCCCAGGCGTGCAGACTGGGCAGGTGCTGCGGGCGCCACCAAAGAGCGGGCAGCGCCAGCGCCAGTGCTGCGCCCATCTGGCTTCCGGTGGCCGTGACCAGCGGCGGCAGGCTGGGGATGAATTTTTTGGTGAAGCTGGCCGAGAGGGCATAGCAGACCGTCGCCCCCAGACACGCCAGCACAGCCCAGAACGGGGCAATGCCCGAGTCGTTGGGTTTGAACGAGGCCTCGCCCCCAGCCAGCAGGGCCACGCCCGCAAAGCCCAGCGCCAAACCCAAGCTGCGCGACAGACCGGGGCGGTCACCCAGCCACAGCCAGGCCACGATGGCCCCAAAGAGCGGCACGGTGGCGTTGAGGATCGACGACAGGCCCGTGGTGATGTGCATCACGGCAAACGAATACAACGCAAACGGGATGCCAGAGTTCAGCACGCCCACAAAGAAGATGGGTTTCCAGTGCTGGCGCAGCAGCGGGGCATGGCCCCGCATGCGCAAGATGGGCCACAGAAAAAGCGCGGCAATCGTCACGCGCAAGGCGGCTGTGGGCAGTGGCCCCAGCTCCTGGGCGGCGATGCGCATGAACAAAAACGAAGAACCCCAGATGAGGGCCAGCAGCAAGAAGTCGCGAACCCAGGGACGGGCAGGGGAGTGGGTCATGAAAAGAGGTCTTGGTGGCCTTCGAGCTGCAGCAGCGCACGTTTGCGCTCCAGGCCTCCGGCGTATCCGGTGAGCTGTCCTGTGCTGCCCAGCACCCGATGGCAAGGCACGATGATACTCACCGGATTGCGCCCCACCGCCGCGCCCACGGCCCGAACGGCCTGAGGGTTGTTCAAGCGCGAGGCCAACTGGCCGTAGCTTTGGTGAGTGCCTGCCGCAATGGTCAACAGCGCTTGCCAAACGGCTTGCTGAAACGCCGTGCCGCGCGACAGGTCCAGCTGCAGATCGAACACGGTCCTGCGCCCGGCAAAGTAGTCCTGCAGTTGCGCCGCAGTGGCTTGCAGCAGCGGGTGGTCTGGCGCGGGCTGCCAGCTTTGCATCACTTGCGCCTCTGGTCCATGCCGCTGCCCCTCGAACCAGACGCCGCACAGGCCCCGGTCGCTGCAAGCGAGGATGAGTTCGCCCAAAGGGCTGGCGGTGCGGGTGGTGAATGTGCTCATGGCTTCTCCGGCGTGGGAAGTGAAGGGGTGAGGCGTGACCAGGCGGCCAACAGGGCGTAACTGCGAAAAGGTTGCCAGGCCTGGCCCATGTGTTCCAGCGCTTGGGTAGGCCGGGCTTCGTCACGCACCCCCAGGGCGTTCTGCAGCGCCACGTCTTGCACTGGCCAGGCGTCTTCCCAGTGCAGGGTGCGCATGGCCAGGTAGTGGGCTGTCCAGGGGCCGATGCCGGGCAGGGCTTGCATGGCATTCAAGGTGGCGGCGACGTCGCTGCCCGGTGTCAGCTGCAGTTGACCGCTGTCGACGGCCTGTGCCAGGGCTTGGATGGCGCGTTGGCGTTGGCGCACGATGCCCAGGCTGCCCATGAGGGCGGCGTTTTCCTCACGGGCCAGGGTCGCCGCATCGGGGAAATGCCGATCCAGTTCAGGCCAGGGTGTCTGGCAGGGCAGGCCCAAGGCCTGCACCAAGCGGTTGCCCAGCGTGCGAGCAGCTTTGACGGTGATCTGTTGCCCCAGCACGGCGCGCACGGCCAGCTCAAAGCTGTCCAGCCCACCCGGGATGCGGATGCCGTGGGATTGCGCAAAGTGCTGCCCGAGCACCGCATGCACGGCGGCCGGATCGGCGTCCAGGTCCAGCCACTGGCGCACCTGGGCCACCAACTCGGGCAGCACCGGCAAAAGGCTGGCGCTCGCTTGCAGCTGCACATGGGGCGAATCCGGCACCCAACCGACCACGATCCAGCCCGTGAGTGGGGTTGACTGCGATGCTCTGGGATGCCATCGCACCGTTCGGTGCAGCTGGGCCTGCATGCCTTCGCCTGTCCAGAGTTCAACACCCGGCAGCGAGCGGCTTTGCAAAAAGCCCCAGAGGTGTTCGCGCTGCAAGGGCGGGCGGTAGGCCAGCCGCAGTGTCACAGGCACCCCGGGGTCGCGTGCCTTGGGGCGCAGCTGGCGGGGCGTCAGCTGGTAATGCTGGGCAAAGCTGGCATTCATGCGCCGTGTCGAGCCGAAGCCGCTGAGGTGGGCGATCTCGGACGTGGGCAAGGGGCTGTCGTGCAGCCACTGTTTGGCGTGCAGCAGCCGCTGGGTTTGTAGGTACTGCAAAGGGGAGACTTGCCATTGCGTCTCAAACACGCGGCGCAGGTGCCGGTCGCTCACGCCCAGTTGGGCGGCCAGTGTGGTCATGGCTGGCGCTTTGCCGCCTTGGCGCAAAGCCTGGTCGAGCAGTCGGGCAGCCGCTTGTGCCAGGATGGCGCTGGCGTCCGTGGTGGACCACCAGCGCTGGGCCGGGGCCAGTTCGGGGCGGCACTTGAGGCAAGGCCGGAAACCCGCCGCCTCGGCTTGCGTGGGGGTTTCAAAGAAGCGGCAGTTTTTTGGCAGAGGCAAACGCACC
>CANBTZ010000296.1 GCA_947372495.1 Comamonadaceae bacterium
GCGATCAAGGTGGGCGCGTAGTGCCGCAGCTCAAAAGGCGCTTGCGAGACGACCGTGTCGTAAGCCGGTTCTTCAATGGCCATGGCCGATTCCATTCCTAAAAATCCGACCAGCAAAGCAAGCAGGGTGTGGGTGTTGATGCGCATGACTGCAAGGGCTCCAGCTGTTGAGGGAAGGCGGATGGTCAAGACAGCGTTTCAAAGCCAGAGCTTACGGTAAGTGCCGTCAGCGTCGTAGTCCAGTACCTGCTTGTCGGGATTGAAACGCCTGGACCCTCTGGGGTCGGTGCCGCGGCCACTGAGGTACAACCAGTTGCCTTGGTTGTTGTAAACGTCAAAGTCGATCAATTGCGATTCAAACCAAGCGGCACCGGCACGCCAGTCGCAGCGCAGATCGTGGATCAAATAACTCGCCAGGTTTTGCCGCAAGCGGTTGGACGTATAGCCTGTGACATTGAGTTCGCGCATGCCCGCGTCAATCAGTGCATGGCCAGTTTGGCCTGTGCGCCAACGCTCAAAGCCGCGTGCATTGTGGGCGCGTTGCTGGAGTGGCGCGTCCGACAAGCCGCGTTGCCAATACATGCGCTCACCGTATTTGAGGTGCAGCCAACGGAAGTGGTCGCGCCACAGCAACTCAAATCCGATCCAGTAGGTGCTTTCAGTGGCACCTTGCTGCGCCTCAAAGGCTTGAATCGCGGCCCAAGCCTGACGCGCAGACAAAGCCCCTGTGGCCAACCAAGGCGACCACTTGGTGGAGTAGTCGGACCCGTAAAGCCCATTGCGCGTGGCCTTGTAGCTGTGCGGTAAACCACGGCTGCAGTAGTGCGCCAGATGCGCCAGTGCCGCACGCTCACCGCCATGAAACTCAGCTTGTGACCAAGGGAATGCCGAGCGAGGGTCGTTCAGTGGGGCGCAGGTGCTGGGGCTGCTGGAGCGCGTTGTCAGTGAATTCAGTGCTGCCTGCTCGGGTAGTTCTGGCAGCCGTGTGACGGCAGGCAGGGGTTGGGCTGGCGTGAAGCCGTGTCGCTCAACTTCGCGTCGAAACGAAGAAAACACATCAGGCACATTGTTCGGTTCAAAGGGCAGTTGCTCGGGTGCCATCAAAGTGGATTGCCAAACCGTTTTCACTTCCAGTCCGTATTTTTTCAGTGCTTGGATGTGGGCTTGTTCATAAGGCGCCGCTATGTCCTCGCACACCAGTGTGCTGGTGTTCAGGTGCCTCATCAACGCAGGCAACACCTCGGTGGGCTCGCCGGTCAACTGCATCAATTGGCTGCCGAGCGCGGCCAACTGCTGCGCCACATCTTGCATCGCCATGGCGCTCCAAGCCATGCGGTGCTCGCTGGTGCGCACAAAGCCCCAAGGGCTGGTCAGTTGCAGTGCGCAGTCGTGCACGTAAACCGGGAGCAGCCAAGTACGCTGCCGGTCAGCCAGCGCGATGGCGTGTTGAAGGGCGGGGTTGTCGTGCAGTCGCAGGTCGTTTCTGAACCAGAAAACAACACCGGCGTTGGATTCAAGGGGAGTCATGTTGGTGCTTTCGATGTCGCGTCCAGGCAGTCAGGGGTGCACGCATCGTCCCTCAAATCAATGCCCTCATGGTCACACTGTCTATTGCAGTCGGATTGTTGCCGTTGGCCTGTTGGCCTGTTGGCGCTTGGCGGTGCAGCTATTGGCCGAGCCAGTGCAGTGGCCGCCCAACGAACAAGGCATGCCAGCGATGGTCTGTCAGCGTGAGCGTTGGCAAGCCGGCAGTTTTCAAGCCGGGTGCATGGCACCAACGAGGACTTGACTGGCCCCCGCCCAGCACGAAGTGCCGGGCAGGCTTTATCTGCAACTTCTTCAGCGGATCATCATCCCGCCATCGGCCACGATGGTCTGCCCCGTCACATACTGTCCGGCCGGGCTGGCCAAAAACACCGCCACACCGCCAATGTCATCGGGCTCACCCATGCGGCGCAGCGGGGTCTCGTTGTTGTACTTGGCGCTCAGCACCGGGTCCTCGTGCAGGGCCTTGGCAAAGTCGGTCTTGATCAGGCCCGGTGCGATGCAGTTCACGCGGATGTTGTCTGGACCCCATTCCACGGCCAAGTTGCGCGCCAGCTGCATGTCGGCCGCCTTGGAAATGTTGTACGCCCCGATGATGGCCGAGCCGTGCAGGCCGCCGATCGACGACACGATGACGATAGAACCGTCCTTCTTGGCTTTCATGTCGGGGTAGACCATGGTGCACAGCCAGGTGTTGGACAGCACGTTGTTGCGCATGACCTTGTCGAACACCTCGTCGCTCATGCCGGTGGTCGGACCGTAATAGGGGTTGGTGGCCGCGTTGCACACCAGGATGTCGATCGGGCCCCAGGCCGCACGGGTCTGGTCGATCAGGTTTTGGAGCTGCTCTTTGCTGGAGATGCTGGCGGCAATCGCCATGGCTTCGCCACCTGCGGCCTGAATTTCTTTGACCACTACTTCGCAGGCGTCCTGCTTGCGGCTGGACACCACCACTTTGGCGCCTTGCTTGGCCAGCTGGAGGGCGATGGAACGGCCAATGCCCCGGCTGGACCCGGTAACGACGGCGACTTTGCCTGTGAGATTGAACAGCGACATGAAACGGTCTCCTTGTTTGAATGACTGGCAGTCTGCCTGTGTGCGGTGCCCGTGTCTGTCTTGCGGGTGTCAGCTCTCGGGTTTTGTAGGAGCCCCGCCCTCGGGGCGCTGGGTGGTGGTCGGCGCAAGCTCTATCGCGGCGAGGGCGCCACTCCTACAGAACACCGATCTCTGCGCCACAATGCTGCCCATGGAACAAATCGATGCAGTGGTGGTCGGGGCCGGCGTGGTCGGCCTGGCTGTGGGGCGGGCGCTGGCGCTCTCGGGTCGCGAGGTGATGGTGCTCGAATCGGAAAACGCCATAGGCACGGGCACCAGCTCGCGCAACAGCGAGGTCATCCACGCGGGCATTTATTACCCGGCAGGCTCGCTCAAGGCCCGGCTGTGTGTGCAAGGCAAGCAAATGCTTTACGCTTATTGCGCCGAGCGCGGTG
>CANBTZ010000297.1 GCA_947372495.1 Comamonadaceae bacterium
GTGAGGGCGATGCGCTGGTGCAGCACCTGAAAGCCTGAGGCCTCGATCTCGCGCAGCAAGGTGCGGTAGATGCTGGCCATCATGAGGCCTGGTTTTTGGGCGCGTCGGTCGGCCGCTGGCAGCAGGGCCAGGGCTTCGTCGTACAGGGCGTGGGCGCGTTCGGTCTGGAACTTCATCAGCGCGGTGAAGTTGTCTGAATACGTGCGCTGGATCAGCTCATTGGCCTTGACGCCAGAGCGCTGCTGCTCGTCCAGCGGCAAATAAATCCGCCCACGCATGGCGTCTTCGCCCACGTCACGGATGATGTTGGTCATCTGAAAGGCCAGGCCCAGCTTGTGGGCGTAGGCGGTGGTGGCCTCGTCGGTCTGGCCAAAGATGCGGGCGGCGACTTCGCCCACCACGCCCGCCACCAAATGGCAGTATTTCGCCAGGCCCGCAAAGTCCAGGTAGCGGGTTTGGTTCAGGTCCATCTGGCAGCCTTCGATCACGGCCATCAGGTGGCGGCTCTCGATGCCAAAGGGTTGGGTGTGCGGCATCAGCGCGTGCATGACCGGGTGGCTGGGTTGACCCGCATAGGCTTGCTGCACTTCTTTTTGCCACCAGCCGAGCTTGGCGGCGGCCACGCTGGGGTCTGAGATTTCATCGACCACGTCGTCCACTTCACGGCAAAACGCATAAAACGCGGTGATGGCCGCACGGCGCTCGGGCGGTAAAAAGAGGAAGGCGTAATAAAAGCTGCTGCCCGAGGCGGCGGCTTTTTGCTGGACGTAGTCTTGCGGGCTCATGGGTTGAGATTGTCTCACTGCGACAGGCGCTGGAATTCCCGGCCCAGTGCTTCTGGCGAGGCCAAGCGCCAGAGCAGCCGCCAGATCAGTGAGCGCACTTCGGCGCGTGGCATTTTCACGCGTTGGGTGAGGGCTTGTGGCCCCGCCTGGCGCAGCAGGGCCACGGTGCGGGCACCGATCAAGGCGGGCAGGGCGCTGGCCAGGCGCAGGCGGCGGCTGGTGAGGCACTGGCTGTAAAACACGCCCTCGCTCAGCTGGGTGTGGGTTTGCTGTAGGTAGTCGTTCCACAAGGGGGCCAGACGCTGCAGGACAGCGGTGTCGCCTGAGCGCGCGGCTTGCATCAGTCGCTCGGGGCTGAGGCTCAGTGGGGTCAGGCGCGCTTCGGGCAGGTAGCAGCGGCCCGCAGCCAAGTCGGCCCCAGCGTCACGCAGGATGTTCAGCCTTTGCAGGCCCATGCCGTAAGCCCGGCCCGCCAGGCGCATGGCGTCCGTGCTTTGGGTGGCAAAGCTGGGCAAATGGCGATCGCACAGTTCGGTCCAAAACTCGCCCACACACCCGGCCACGAGCCAGGTGTAGTCGTCCAGCTGCGCATCGGTCGCCAGGGCAGCAGGCCCTGGTCCAAAGTGCTCAACGTCCAGCACCTGCCCACGGGTGATGTGGCCGAGCACCCAGCGCACGCTGGCTTGGTCGGCCGGCGGCAGTGCGTGCAGCAGGGGAATGCAATCGGGCAGGGCGAGCATCAGAGAGCGCTCATGCAGGTCGGTTTGTTGGCTAGCAAAATCGGCCAAGGCTTGGCGGCAGTGTCGCAAATCACCGACAGGTGCGTTGATGGCGGCCATCATGGCCTGGAGCAAGTCCAGTCGGTCGGCTTGGGGCAGGGTGGTGGTGTCGGCCACCGTGTCGGTGGCGCGGGCCAGCAGATAGCCCACAGCAATCGGCGCTTGCAGGGCGGCGGGCAAAAGCCGGATGGTCAGGTAAAACGAGCGCGAAACACCCTTGAGAAGCCGCAAGTGGGCGTTGCTGAAATGTCCGGGCTTTTGCATGGTTGATCGTATTGTCGCTTGACAGAAATCATGAGATTCAATAGATTACTAACCAGTCAGTCATTAATATTTCAGGGAGTGCCATGTTGATCAGCAAGTTCAGGACGTTTTCGTCCGCGCAGTGGGCCGTCCGTGTGGCCATGGGCGCAGGGGTTTTGGCTTTGGTCGCTTGTTCGCGCCAGGCCCCTGTAGAGGAACCCGTTCGTTCGGTCAAACTGCTGACCGTGGGCACCACAGACTTGAGCTCACAGGCCGAATACGCGGCCGACATCCGCGCGCGCATCGAGTCCCGTCTGGGCTTTCGCGTGGCAGGCAAGCTGATCCAACGCCAAGCCGAGGCCGGGCAGCGGGTGCAGGCGGGCCAGGTGTTGGCCCAGATCGACCCGCAGGACTACCAACTGGCTGCACAAGCCGCGCAGGCGCAACTGGCGGCAGCCCAAACTCAACGTGATCTGAGCATGGCTGAGTTGCGCCGCTTTGAGGGCTTGCGGGCTCAGAACTTCATCAGCAGCGTCGAGCTGGAGCGTCGCGAAGCCGCGTTCAAAGCGGCCGATGCCACACTGGCGCAAGCGCGCGCCCAAGCCCAAGCCCAAGGCAATCAGGCCGCTTATGCCCGCCTGCAGGCCACCACCAGCGGTGTGGTGACCGGGGTGGAGGCCGAGGTAGGCCAGGTCGTCACGGCTGGGCAACCCGTGGTGCGCCTAGCGCACGATGGCCCGCGTGACGCGGTGTTTGCCGTGCCCGAGCAGGCTGTGATGGCCTTCAAGCCCGGACAGGCCATGCAGGCGGTGCTGACCAGCACGGGACAGGTGCTCAAGGGCCGTGTGCGTGAGGTGGGCGCGAGCGCCGATCCGGTGACGCGCACTTTCACGATCAAGCTGGCGCTGGACGCCTCCGAGAAGCTGCCTTTGGGTGCGACGGTCAATGTGCAGGCGGGCGCGATCAAGGGCGCACAGCCGCCGGTGATCAAGCTGCCGACCAGCGCCCTGCGCCAAGAAGGTGCCGGCACCGCTGTTTGGGTGCTCGATGAAGCGGCCATGACGGTGCGTTTGCAGCCTGTGCAAGTGGGTACGGTGGACGGCAACCAGGTCGTCATCGTCTCGGGCTTGCAGCCTGGGCAAAAAGTGGTGGCCGCAGGCGTGCATGTGCTGACCGCTGGCCAGAAAGTGACGGTCTATGTGGACCCGGCTGCGGCTGCGGTGCCT
>CANBTZ010000298.1 GCA_947372495.1 Comamonadaceae bacterium
CCAATTGGCGTTGCAACACAATGCCCGCCAGCGGGTGTGCGACCGGTGGCTGTTGAGCAGCGAGCTGCAGGGCTTCCTGTGCCAGCAGTGCGCCGTCGTCTTGGCCAAAAGCCGCCTGCCAAGCGGCGGTGTCCAGCGGGTAGTCGGGCGGGTCAATGCCGACGACCAAGCCGGCATTGGCATTGCGCTCGTTGCGTGAGTATTGGCTCATGCCATTGGTCACCACACGGCCAGGTTCGCTTGTCGCCGCCACCACGGTGCCTCCGGGGCACATGCAAAAGCTGTAAACCGTGCGGCCATTTTGAGCGTGGTGCACCAATTTGTAGTCGGCAGCGCCCAGCAAAGGGTGGCCTGCGTGGCGACCCCAGCGGGCTTGGTCGATCACGCTTTGTGGGTGTTCAATGCGCACACCAATCGAAAACGCTTTGGCTTGCAAGTCCACTCCCCGCTTGTGCAGCATCGCCACTGTGTCGCGCGAGCTGTGGCCCAACGCCATCACCACATGGCGTGTGGTCAATGTGTGGGTTTGGCCGGTTTTCTGATCCAGCACCTCCAAGGCCGTGATCTGCTGCCCATCCGTGATGGGCGAGAGCGCCACATCGGTCACGCGTTGCTCAAAACGTATTTCACCGCCCAAAGCGTTGATCTGTTCACGGATGTTCTCGACCACCTTCACCAGCTTGAAGGTGCCAATGTGCGGGTGCGCAGCAAACAGGATGTCCGCTGGTGCGCCCGCCTTGACGAACTCGTCCATCACCTTGCGGCCCAAGTGGCGCGGGTCCTTGATTTGGCTGTAAAGCTTGCCGTCCGAGAACGTGCCTGCACCGCCTTCACCAAACTGGACGTTGCTTTCTGGCTGCAAGACTTTTTTACGCCACAGGCCCCAGGTGTCTTTGGTTCGTTCACGGACTTTTTTGCCGCGCTCAAGCACGATCGGTTTGAAGCCCATCTGCGCTAAGCACAGGGCCGCAAACATGCCGCAAGGCCCAAAGCCAACGACCACCGGCCGGTCGCCATCCTGCGTGCCAAAGCCAGCAGGTGCGTGGCATGGCGCGTGCCATGCCATGTCGGGTGTGGCTTGGATGTGTGGGTTCTTCTCAAATCGCTGCAACACGGCGGCCTCGACCTGCCCGGTGGCCAGCATGATGTCCACAATGAACACCGCCAGCAGCTCCGCCTTGCGCGCGTCAAAACTGCGCTTGAAGACGTGCAAGGTCTCGATGTCAGCAGGGTCAATCCCCAGCGTTTGAGCCGCCAGTTGACGCAAGGCCACCTCGGGGTGCGGCGGCGGGATGCGGTCTTCGTCGGTTTCAGTCGGCGCGTCGGCTGCGCGACGAACTTCTACCGGCAAGGCCGATAAAGGGAGTTTGAGTTCGGAAATTCGGATCATGGACACCTCTGTGGCTTGTGGTTATCAAGCAAGAAGCCGCGATTATCTCAGGACGGAACGCACGTGCGCTGCCCGTCCTGAGTGCGTGCGCGTCACGCTGGCAAGAAGCACTCAATCGACAGGTAGCGCTCGCCTGTGTCGTAGTTGAAGCCCAGCACGGTGGCACCCGCGGGCAGCTCTGGCAGTTTTTGTGCGATGGCGGCCAAGGTGGCGCCCGACGAGATCCCCACCAGCAGACCCTCTTCGCGGGCCGAGCGGCGGGCGTACTCACGCGCATCTTCTGCATCGACTTGGATCACGCCATCCAGCAGTGTCGTGTCAAGGTTCTTGGGTATGAAGCCCGCACCAATGCCCTGGATGGGGTGGGGCGCAGGCGCACCACCCGAGATGACGGGCGATGCCGCAGGCTCGACCGCGAACACTTGGAGTTTTGGAAACTTGGCCTTGAGCACACGGGCGACGCCGGTCAAGTGCCCGCCAGTGCCCACGCCGGTGATCAGCGCGTCGATGCCGTCAGGAAAGTCGGCCAAGATCTCTTGTGCCGTGGTGCGCACGTGCACGTCGATGTTGGCGGGGTTCTCGAACTGCTGGGGCATCCAGGCACCGGGGGTGCTGGCCACCAGCTCTTCGGCGCGGGCGATGGCGCCCTTCATGCCTTTTTCGCGCGGTGTCAGATCAAAGCTTGCGCCATAGGCCAGCATCAGGCGGCGGCGCTCGATGCTCATGCTGTCGGGCATGACCAGCACCAGCTTGTAGCCCTTGACGGCTGCGACCATGGCCAGGCCAATGCCGGTGTTGCCCGAGGTGGGCTCGATGATGGTGCCGCCGGGTTTCAAGGCACCGGACTTTTCAGCGTCTTCGATCATGGCCAGCGCGATGCGGTCTTTGACCGAGCCGCCGGGGTTGCTGCGCTCGGACTTGACCCACACATTGGCGGTGGCGCCAAACAGGCGGTTGATGCGCACATGGGGCGTGTTGCCGATGGTCTCGAGAATGCTTTGGGCTTTCATGAACGTGTCTCCATTTGGAAAAAGAAAGAATCTCTAGCCATTGTGCGTGAAAGTTCAGACCCTTTTAGGCATGAGCTTATGCCTGCAGGCGATAATCACGGTGTGAAGCTGGCCAGACCGCCGCTGGTGCAATCTGGGAAACCAGGCACTGGAGGAACGTCCGGACTGCACAGGGCAGCGTAGCAGCTAACGGCTGTCCACTGAAATTCCGCGGCGCAAGCCAAGGTTATAAGGTGAGGATCAGAGCAACAGAGACGAGTCGAACAGGATGAGAATTGCATTTTGCCCCGGGGCGCAAGCTTCGCGGGCAAAAGTGCAAGGGCAACCCGGTTCGGGTGAAACGGGCAATCTCTACGCGCAGCAATACCAAGTAGGCCAGCGTTGATGGGGCCCCCAGAGCTGGCGGGTAGGTAGCACCGAGCCATTGGGTGACCAATGGCCCAGATTAATGGCAGTCACTTCTGCAAACCCGCAAGGGCGTGCAGTTGCACAGAATCCGGCTTATCGGTGGGCTTCACACTTTATTTTTGGGCGCTGGGGCGCCCGGAACCGCCTGATCGTCAGGGCGCCAGGGGCGTGGCGACCACGGGCGCAGCGCCGGGGCCGCCAGGGCCACCATTGGTGCGACCGTT
>CANBTZ010000299.1 GCA_947372495.1 Comamonadaceae bacterium
GGGTCGTTGAGCACATACACATCGCCCGGCTGCATGCGCCCCGCGTTGTCGCGGATCACGGTCTGGATGCTCTCGCCCATCGAACCCAGGTGCACCGGCATGTGCGGCGCATTGGCAATCAAGTGCCCCTCGGCATCGAACAGGGCGCACGAAAAGTCCAGCCGCTCCTTGATGTTGACCGAGTAGGCCGTGTTCTGCAGCTGCAACCCCATCTGCTCAGCGATGTTCATGAACAGGTTGTTGAAAACTTCGAGCAGCACCGGGTCGACCGTGGTGCCCACCGCAAACTGCGCCGCGCGCGGGACACGCCGCTCCAGCACCAGATGGTCGAGCTCAGTGAGGGTGGCCAGCCACTCGGGCTCGACCACGGTGGTCGCGTTCTTCTCGGCAATGATGGCCGGACCGGCGACCACCTCACCTGGGCGCATGTCTTCGCGCACCACCAGCCGCGCTGCGTGCCACTGGCCTGCGCTGAACATGCGCACGGTTTCGCGGCTCGTGGCTTCGCGCGCGGGCTGCAGCGCGTGGCGCTGCTCGGTCGGTGCATCGCCCGCCACCACGGCCTCGACCGATACGGCTTCGACCATCAGTCGTTTGCCGCTCATCAAGAAAGCAAATCGCTGTCGGTAGCCTGCCTCGAAAGCAGCTTGGATCTCGCTCAGCTCACCATGCGGCACCACCAGGGCCGAATCCGTGCCTTCGTAGCGCACATGCACTCGGCTGCGGACCTGCACCGCTGAAGCGCTCAACTGTTGGCGTGCCAACTCGCTGCTGGCCGCCTCACCCAAGGCCTGCAGCGCTTGCGCGATGCCTGGCAGGGCATCGTTAGTCAGGGGCAGTTCGATGGCTTGCTCGCGGATCACGTTCTGGTCGGCCAGGCCCATGCCGTAGGCCGACAGCACGCCGGCCAGCGGATGCACCAGCACCCGCGTCATGCCCAAGGCATCGGCCACCAAGCAGGCATGCTGCCCACCCGCACCGCCAAAGCACTGCAAGGTGTAGCGCGTCACATCGTAGCCACGTGCCACCGAGATTTTCTTGATCGCGTTGGCCATCTGCTGCACCGCGATCTGGATGAAGCCCTCGGCCACATCCTCGGCCGCACGGCCTGTCTGCTTTGCCAGCGCTTCAAACTGCTGCTGAACCGCTTCGGGACTCAGCGCCTCGTTGGCCTGCGGGCCAAACACTTTGGGGAAATGGTGCGGCTGGATTTTGCCCAGCATCACGTTCGCGTCCGTCACGGCCAGTGGACCGCCACGGCGGTAGCTCGCAGGCCCCGGGTTGGCCCCGGCGCTCTGTGGCCCCACGCGAAAGCGTGCGCCATCAAACGACAAAATCGAGCCCCCGCCCGCCGCCACGGTGTGGATGCTCATCATGGGCGCGCGCATGCGCACCCCCGCCACCTGCGTCTCGAACTCGCGCTCGAACTCGCCCGCAAAGTGCGACACATCGGTGGACGTGCCGCCCATGTCAAAACCAATCACCTTGTCGTGCCCCGCCAGCTGGGCGGTGCGGGCCATGCCCACAATGCCGCCAGCCGGGCCGGACAAGATCGCGTCCTTGCCCTGAAAAGCGTGCGCATCGGTGAGTCCCCCAGAAGACTGCATGAAAAACAGTTTCACGCCCGGCATCTCGCTGGCCACCTGGTCCACATAGCGGCGCAAGATGGGCGAGAGGTAGGCATCGACCACGGTGGTGTCACCCCGGCTGACGAACTTCATCATCGGGCTGGTATCGTGGCTGGTGCTGACCTGGGTGAAGCCGACTTCGCGGGCGATGCGGGCCGCGGCTTTTTCGTGGTCGGTGTAACGGTAGCCGTGCATGAACACCACTGCTGCACTGCGCAGGCCCGCGTCATAGGCGGCCCAGAGGCGCTCGCGCAGGTGGGCCTCGTCGAGCGGCTCCACCACGTCGCCGTGTGCACCCACGCGCTCACAAGCCTCGATCACGCGTTCGTAGAGCAACTCGGGCAGCACGATCTGTCGGTCAAACAGGCGCGGGCGGTTCTGGTAGGCGATGCGCAGCGCGTCCTTGAAACCCTGGGTGGTGATCAATAGCGTGGGCTCGCCCTTGCGCTCGAGCAAAGCGTTGGTGGCCACGGTGGTGCCCATCTTGACGCACTCGACCCGCTCGGGCGTCAACGCCTCACCCGCCTGCAGGCCCAGCAAGTGTCGGATGCCTGCCACCGCCGCGTCGCGGTACTGCTCGGGGTTTTCGGACAGCAGTTTGTGCGTGACCAGGCTGCCGTCAGGCCGCTTGCCCACGACGTCGGTGAAAGTGCCGCCACGGTCGATCCAGAATTGCCACTTGGGCAAAGAAGTCTGTGTGTTCATGTTGCCGAGATATTAACGGCCTGTCGCGCACAGCGCAGTCCCTCAGGGGAATCACCAATCGCCAAAACGCCCCATGCGCCTAGAGTCGTCACCTGTTGCACGCACCATTGTGGGTTGCTCTGCCTGGTACGTGTTTTGCTCTGTATTCCTGATCCAACCTGAGGAGTTTCCATGAAACGTCGCACCCTTCATCTGGCCATGGTCGCCAGCGTGTTTGCCCTGGCCACCACTGCACAGGCACAGACCAAGTGGGACCTGCCCGCCGCTTACCCGTCCAGCAACTTCCATTCGCTGAACATGGCCCAGTTCGCCACCGATGTGGACAAAGCCTCCGGCGGCAAGCTGAAAATCACCGTGCACGCCAATGCGTCGCTCTTCAAAGCCCCCGAAATCAAGCGCGCCGTTCAGGGTGGTCAGGCCCAGGCCGGTGAGATTTTGCTGGCCAACTTCAGCAACGAGTGGCCTATTTACGCCGCCGATGGCTTGCCCTTTTTGGCCGACAGCTATGACGAAGGCATGAAGCTCTACAAGGCTCAAAAGCCCGTGATGGAGAAGAAGCTGGCCGAACAAGGCATGGTGCTGCTGTACTCGGTGGCCTGGCCACCCCAAGGCATCTACAGCAAGAAAGCCATCAACAGCGCGGCTGACCTCAAGGGCATCAAGTGGCGCTCGTACAGCCCGTC
>CANBTZ010000300.1 GCA_947372495.1 Comamonadaceae bacterium
TGCGAGCCCATGTTGGGGTAGACGCTGGAAATGGGCGCTGCGATCATGCCGGCGATGGACGCCAGCCCCACGCCCAGTGCGAACACCACAGCGTGGATCAGGCTGATGTTGACCCCCAGCGCTTCGGTCATCTCGTGGTTGAAGGCGCCTGCGCGGATCTTCATGCCCAGACGCGTTTTGGAAATCAAGAGGTACAAGCCCAGAGCCAGCACCAGGCACACGCCGGACATGAACAGGCGGTACACCGGGTAAGACAGCGTGTCGGTCAACGCGATGGACGCCGACAGGGCCTCGGGGATTTGCACGCCGTGCACATCGTCGCCCCAGAGCATGGAGCGCAGCTCTTCGAAGACATAAATCAAACCGAATGTCAGCAGCACCTGGTCGAGGTGGTCGCGGTGGTAGAAGTGGCGAAACAGCAGTTTTTCCAGCACCAGCCCGAACGTCACCGACAAGGCCGTGCCCACCACAATGGCCAGCGTGAAGCTGCCCATCTGCCCGGCGAGCGACCAGGCGAGGTACGCCCCCAACATGTAGAAGCTGCCGTGCGCCAGGTTGACCACGCCCATGATGCCGAAGATCAGCGTCAGGCCGGCCGCCAGCATGAACAGCAGCAGCCCGTACTGGACGCTGTTGAGCAGCTGGATCAGAAAATTCACGAAGTCCATCGGTGTTGGCTTTGCAGGGATGAAGCAGGGCGAGCCCTGCAGGTGTGAAAACGGCGGACCCGAGTCCGCCGTCCATGGCGACATGGTGGGCCCGCCTTGAAGCAGGCTCTGCCAGCAGGTTTTACAAGCGGCAACCAGCGCCAGAGTCGGCCAAGGCCTTGGCGGCCACGCCCAGCACCTTGTTCTCGCCCTTGACCACTTCGCGCAAGTACATGTCTTGCACAGGGTTGTGGGCTTTGCTCATGGTCCATTTGCCGCGTGGGCTGTCGATCACAGCGCCTTCCATGGCTTTGTACAGGGCGGGCTTTTGGCTCAGGTCGCCCTTGACGGCGTTGGCGCCCTGGACCAGCAGCAAGCCGGTGTCGTAGCCTTGCACAGCGTACACATCGGGCTGCATCTTGAAGGTCTTGGCGTAGTTCAGGCGGAACTCGTGGTTGCGCTTGGTGTCCAGACCATCTGCGTAGTGCAGCGTGGTCAGCACGCCTTCAGCGGCAGGCCCTGCGGCTTCGATCACGCCTTCGGTCAGGAAGCCTGAGCCGTACAAAGCGATCTTGCCCTTGAGGCCTGCAGCCGCGAAGTCCTTCATGAACTTGGCCGCAGCGCCACCGGCAAAGAAGCAGGCCACAGCATCGGGCTTGAGTGCGGCGATTTCGGTCAACAGGGCCTGAAATTCGACGTTGGGGAAGGGCAAGCCGAGCTCTTTGACGATGGTGCCACCGGCCTTGGTGTAGCTGTCGCGAAAGCCCTCAAAGGCTTCGTCGCCAGCGGCGTATTTGTGGGTGATCCAGACAGCCTTTTTGTGGCCACGCTTGACCATGGTCTCGCCCAGCGCCATGGTGGGCTGGCTGTTGGAAAAGCTGGTGCGGAACACGTTGGGGGCGCACAGGGCGCGGGTGGCGGCATGCACGCCCGCATTGGGGATGAGGCTGAGCACGCCGTTGTCGCGGGCGACTTTGTGGATGCCCATTTGCACGCCAGAGTGCACGGTGCCGATGATCACATCGACCTTGTCGCGCTGCACCAGTTTGTTGGCGTTTTCGATGCCTTTGGACGGCTCGGATTCGTCGTCGACCTTGAACCATTCGATCTCACGGCCGCCCAGCTTGCCGCCTTGCTCGTTGATGGCCATGCGCACGCCGTTTTCAATGGCCACACCCAGCTGTGCATAGGTGCCGGTGTAAGGCAGCATGAAACCCACACGGATCTTGCCGCTCTGGGCCAGCACATGCTGGGGCAGCAGCAAACCGGTGGAAGTGGCGCCCAACAGGGCTGCGCCCTGGGCCAACATTTGGCGGCGGGATGTCGTGGAATTGGTCATGGAAAGTGTCTCCTGAGAATGCATTCTGATGTGGAACACCGCTGATCAAACCAGCGCTGGCTCTGAAGCGAGCATAACGGACGTGCATCCGCTTTTTATGCATTATGTTGCATGATCGCTGGCGTGAAAACTAGGGATATACCCGAGCAAAAGCACGACGCATGCAAAAAAAAGCATGTTTCGGTAGGGTGCGCTACAAAGAGGGGGGAGTGGTGGCCTGCCCGACAGGAATCGAACCTGTGACCCACAGCTTAGAAGGGCTTGCCTGTATGGCGTAACTCGATCCACCCCTCGTAGAGGGGAAAGGCTCACGCCAATTTGTAGCTCCATTTCTTGTTCATCAGCTACGAAAGGGTTACGCATGTCTATTTTGAAAGACAAGGTTTTGGGGGAGGGGCCACGCAGTGGAGGGGGCGAAGTCCTCTCAGGGGCTGTAGCGCAGCGAAAGGAGGGGGAGCATCCCCCTGGTTACTTGATTTCTCAATTTGGGGGCGTGCTGTGAAGAAGCCCATTAGCCCTATTCCTGCTGTGCGCGCTAAACCTTATGTCATGCGTATAGCTGACAAGCTTTCTGACGATCCGATTTTGCTGCGATTGCTGGGCGACCGTTTCAAAGTCGTTGTTGACTACGACACCGAGAGGCGCCGTGTTACTTATTCATTTCGCTCATCGGAAGACGTCGAGCCGGGAGACGAAGACGCTCAATCTGTTTAAAGAATTTGCGTATTTTAGTTTTATCCAATAGCATTGCTCAGCGACTAACGGACTGGTCCCCCGGATTTTGACGGACTGCGAGGGCAAACATACCTCCACGCATATTGCTCCTGTTCGCAGGGGCTGCGACTTCGGAGGCGTCACAAGACCCGCTAAAGCTAGCAATGCTGTTGCGATTCCCGCAATTGGGTTCGCTGAGGCTTTGCTATTGCGAACCCCAAACATGCTTGGAGTTCGTATGTCATTCATTCCTACTGAGATTGCAGATTTGTCTGGCGGTGACGTGTCTGGTGGCGCGGGCCTCGCTTGCGAGGC
>CANBTZ010000301.1 GCA_947372495.1 Comamonadaceae bacterium
GCCAGTGACATCAACCACAGGGCATAAGGGTCATCGCCTTGCGCGGTCAGGTAATCTCGAACTTCAAACATGTGAATTATAAGTTACAAGACAATTCGACCGAATCACAAAGGCAGGCCGGCTGCCCATAAAATCAAATGGCGTGAAGATGCTTTCACGATTGACTCCAATAAGCGTCTTGAAGTCAGATAGTTTAGCGATACGAGTAATTTAATGAGCCATAAAATATTAATTAAAAAATCTACAGGCGATATGTCAGCCTCTCGCCCTATCGAGCTAGACCTGAACCCCTTGCGCACCAGCCCAACCCCCCAAGCTGAATCATTGGCCGTGAGCTTTAAAGGAGTTTGCGATGTGAGTGCCGCTCTGGCATTCTTGAGCCGTCAGGGTGGCCAAGCGCCTGACGAGCATGACGTATTAACTTCTGACAACCGTGTCTGCTAGTGCTCTTTACTTGCTGGCCACCTCACCGCGTTCCCCAACATGTCCCCCGCCACCCGCCGCGTTCTCCAAGCCCTTTTGTACGAGGCCATTGCCATCGCCGTGGTCGGGCCCGTGTTGAGCCTGGCTTTTGACAAGTCGCCCACCTCCACATTGGGGCTGGCGGTCGTGTTGTCGAGCATTGCACTGACATGGAACTACGCCTCCAACTGGCTCTTTGAGCGCTGGGAGTCACGCCAATTGGTGCGTGGCCGCTCTTTTGTCAGGCGGCTGGCCCACGGGGCTGGTTTTGAAGGCGGCTTGGTCGTCATTCTTTTGCCCGTCATGTCGCTGTGGCTGGACATTTCGCTCACCGCTGCCTTGGTGGCCAACCTGGGCCTGCTGGCGTTCTTTTTCTTCTATGCCATCGCGTTCACCTGGTGCTTTGACCGGGTCTTCGGCTTGCCCGCTTCTGCTCAGGCGGGTGATTAAAACTCGGGCTGATGATAGGATTTTTCTTCTATTCATATCATAAATTGATATGATTAAGCCATGAAATCATATCAACGCTGGATTTGGCAGCTCCCTGATTGGCCAGCGCTGGCGTTTGACGCCCAACGGGTCCAGGACCTCTTGGCTGCGGCCAGAAACGCCCAAGGGGTTCTTTTGGGCAAAGCCGAGGCGATTGGCCTGGAAGGCCTGCAGCCCCACATCCGCGATTCGCTGACACATGAGGCACTGACCACCTCAGCGATTGAAGGCGAGAAGCTGGACCCTGAAAGTGTTCGGTCCTCCGTGGCCCGGCGCTTGGGGCTCGACACCTCGGGTGCCCCCGTGCGCGAAGGCCGACGCAACATCGAGGGGCTGATTGATGTGTTGCAAGACGCTACCCTGAACACCGATTCACCGTTGACGCTGGAGCGGCTGTGCAGTTGGCACGGGGCGCTTTTCCCCACAGGTTTTTCGGGCATGCAGCGGATCGATGTGGGTGCTCTGCGTTCTGTGCCCATGGAAATCGTCAGCGGCGCTGTGGGCCGCAGCAAGGTGCATTACGCCGCGCCGCCTGCGGATGGCCTGGCTAGCGAAGTGGACGCTTTTTTGGCGTGGTTCAACCAAACGCAGCCTAAGGTCGGCACTCTCCCCATAGACGGACTGTTGCGAGCCGCTGTCTCGCATCTGTGGTTCGAGACACTGCACCCGTTTGACGATGGCAACGGGCGTATTGGTCGCGCCATCTTGCAACTGGCACTGGGCCAAGACATGGGCCAGCCCGGTCGCATCGTGACGCTGTCGCGACAAATCGAATCCAGCAAAGACCGGTATTACAGCGAGCTTGAGCGTGCACAGCGTTCCAAAAGCATGGACGTGACGACATGGGTTGAATGGATGCTGGAACAAATTGCGCTGGCCAGCGAATTCGCCAACCGCACCATTGATTCGGCCATTCAACGCATCCGATTTCAGGCGACGATGTCGGTAATTTCGCTCAATGAGCGTCAACAAAAAACCATGAAGAAGCTGCTGGATGCTGGCCCCAAGGGTTACGAAGGCGGCATGACAACGCGCAAACACGAACGCATCGCACAAACTTCCACGCCCACGGCAGCCCGTGACCTGATTGAGCTGGAACGGCTTGGGCTGCTCACCCGGTACGGTGACGGCCGCTCGACGCGGTATTACCCAGCGATAGAAGGCTGGGCCGAGGACGAAGCCAAGCTGGGCAAAGCCAGCGGGAAAGCTGATGGTGCGGCTGATTGAACAATCAAGACCCAACCCCCACCGCCCCTCTTTCTGTTGAACAAGAGTTGCGCCATGTGCGCGCGCTCATGCAACTGGAGCAACAGGAAGACCAGGCGCAGTTCAAGCTCAAAAATGCCAGTGCCAGCATCAAAGAGCGCCGTCGGCGTGGCCTGACTTGGTACCCCGTCACCATCACCCAAGAAGACATCGGTTTTGGGGGCAAGGTGGTGCTGGAGCTGGAGCGCCCTGCGCATCGGCAAGACCTGCATTTGTTTCAGGTGGGGGCGGCTGCGGCGCTGTTCAGCAGTGCGCCCGGCTACTCGGGGCCGGACCGGCCCGTGGTGAGTGGCGTGGTCACCCGCGTGCGGCGCAACAAGCTGCTGTTGGCCACCACCAAAGAAGCGCTGCCCGACTGGGTGCTGGACGGCAGCACCCTAAACGGCAACACGCTCGGAATTGACCTGACCTTTGACGAGGTGAGCTACCGCGAGATGAACCAGGCCCTGAGCGCGGTCATGGCCGCACACGGCAACCGCTTGGCCGAACTGCGCGACGTGCTGCTGGGTGCTAATGCAGCCCGCTTTCGCGAGCCCCAGGCCGACGACCTGTTTTACCCCAGTGTGCTCAACGACTCGCAGCTGGCGGCGGTGCGCCATGTGGTCACGGCGCAAGACGTGGCCATCATCCACGGCCCGCCCGGCACTGGCAAAACCACCACGCTGGTGCAGGCCATTTTGGAAACCATCCGGCGCGAGCGACGCGTGCTGGTGTGCGCCCCGTCCAATACCGCCGTGGACCTGCTGACCGAAAAGCTGGCCGAGCGCGGTGTGAATGTGATCCGC
>CANBTZ010000302.1 GCA_947372495.1 Comamonadaceae bacterium
GCGGAGTACGCGCCGGTGGCCGTGGTCAGGGCGCTGATGTCTTTGTAGGTGCCCGAGGCGGCGGCAATGGCTGCAGGGTTGGCAAAGTCGGTGCCGTCCCACAGGCGCACAGACGAGGTCTCTAGCGTGCCGTTGGCGTTGGGCGCGCCTTGGTAGTACAGGCGGGCGTTGCTGTCCAGCACAAAGGCGTGGGTCAGGCTGGCGTTGGCAATGGCGGTGCCCAGGTTGAGCCAGGTGGCACCGTTGTCGATGCTGTACCAGGCCACACCGGCGGGGGTGGCACCCAATTGGGTTTTGGGGCTGACAAAGGCCATGCCTGCGACGGTGCCTTCGGCGTCGTGCCAGTAATTGGCCAGGTACAGGCTGCTGACCAGCGTGCCTTGCGTGACGCCGTTGACGGGTGCGGGGGCGTCTTCAAGGGTTGTGAGGTTGTCGTTGGCAACCACTTCGGGCTGGTCGTTGGTGCCGGTTATGGTAACGCTGAGCACTTGGCTGCTGCCGTCAGCAGCGCTGACGGTGATGGTGTCGGTGACCACCTGCCCTGCCGTGAGCGCGTCTTGCGCCGTGTTCATGGTGTAGGACCATGCGCCGGTGCTGGCGTTGGTGGTGAAGGTGCCGTAGCCACCGGTGCCCGCCGCGTTGGTGAGCGCGGTGATGGTGGTGGGGCCGTCGGGGTCGCTAAAGCCGAGCGTGCCGCTGACGGTTTGGGCCGCGTTGCTTTCAGTGATGGCCAGGGCGGTGGTGCCGCTGAAAACCGTGGGCGAGTTGACGATGGTCAGGGGCAGGTCGCTGGCGGGGCTGACGTTGCCTGCCGGGTCGGTGGCGGTGATGTGCAGGGTTTGCGTGCCGTTGGCCAACGAGGCGGTGGGCGTGGCAGACCAGCTGCCGTCGCCAGCCACCGTGGCGGTGGCAATCACGTTGCCCGCTGCGTCTTTGAGGGTGATGGTGTCGCCAGCCGTACCGGTGCCGGTGATGGTGGGTGTGGCGTCGCTGGTGATGCTGTCGCCCAAGGTGCCGCTGTCGCTGATGGCGGCCAGGATGCCGCCGGGGGCGGCTGGTGCGGTGGTGTCGATGGTGACCGACAAGGGGGCGCTGGCGGTGCTGGCGTTGCCTGCGGCATCCACCACTTTGTAGGTGATGACGTGGGTGGCATCGGTCAGCGCCACGGTGGGCGTGAGGGTGCCGGTGCTGGCGTTGTAGGTGGCGGCCACGGCTGTGCCGTCCACGTACATCACGACCGAGCCGCCTGCGGGCGGTGCGGTGACCGCGAACGCGGGGGTGCTGACGTTGGTGGTGTTGTCGGTGGGGCTGGTGCCGCTGTCGGTGGCGGCCGTGAGGTCGGGCGCAGCGGGTTGGGCCGGGGCCACGGTGTCGATGGTGACCGACAAGGCGGTGCTGGCTGTGCTGGCGTTGCCTGCGGCGTCCACCACCTTGTAGGTGATGGCGTGTGCGCCGTCGGTCAGGGCCACGGTGGGCGTGACGGTGCCGGTGCTGGCGTTGTAGGTGGCTGCCACGGCTGTGCCGTCGACATAGAGCACGACCGAGCCGCCTGCGGGCGGCGCGGTGACGGCAAAAGCCGGGGTGCCGACGTTGGTGAGGTTGTCGGTGCTGCTGGCACCCGTGTCGGTGGCGGCGGTCAGGTCGGGCGCGGCGGGCTGGGCCGGGGCCACGGTGTCGATGACGAGCGTGAGCGGCGTGGCCGGGCTGGTGTTGCCAGCGGCGTCGGTGGCGGTGATGCGCAGCGCGTTGGTGCCTTCGGGCAACGTGGTGGTGGTGGCGCTCCAGCTGCCGTTGGCGGCGACGGTGGCGGTGGCCAGCACGTTGCCAGCAGCGTCTTTGATGCTGATGGTGGCACCGGGCTCACCTGTGCCACTGAGGGTGGGCGTGGTGACGTTGGTGGTGTTGTCGCCCGGGGTGCCGCTGTCGCTGCCGCTGGTCAGCGCCGCCACAGGCGCGGCGGGGGCAGCGGTGTCGATGGTGACGGACACGGTCGATTGCGCGCTGGTGTTGCCCAGCGGGTCGGTGGCGTTGAGCTTGAGGGCTTGCACGCCGTCGGCCAGTGCGGTGGTGGGCGTGATGGCCCAGCTGCCGTCGGCGGCGACCACGGCGGTGCCCAGCAAGGTGGTGCCGTTGGGCGCGTAGAGCTTGATGGTGTCGCCCGGCGTGCCGGTGCCGGTGATGGTGGGCGTGTTGTCGGCGGTGATGCTGTCACCCACGGTGCCGGTGTCGCTGGCAGTGGCCACAACGCCCAGGGGCACGGCGGGTGGCTGCGAATCGACCACGGTGCTGTCGGTCAGGCCGCTGGCGGTGTCGGTGGCGAGCACCGTGGCGCCGTTGGCGATGGGGGTGCCGGGCACGGCGGTCCAGTTGCCGTTGGTGTCGACCACGGCGGTCAGCGGCTGGCCCGCGCCGTCGAGCACGGCCACGCCGTTGACGGTGATGGCAATGGTGTCGCCGGGTTTGCCGGTGCCGGTGAGTGCGCTGCCGTTGCTGGGCGCGAGCACCGGGATGGCGGTGTTGATGGTGTCGGTGGCGGGGCTGCTGGTGTTGCCTGCAGCGTCGGTTTGGGTGGCGCTGAGCGCGGTGCCGTCAGGCAGGGCTGCAGACAGCGGCACGCTCCAGCTGCCATTGGGCGCAACGGTGACGGTGCCGATGACCGCGCCGGTGGCGCTGTTCACCAGCTTGAGGGTGGCACCGGGCTCGCCGGTGCCGGTGATGGCCCCCACGCCGTTGCTGGCCGCGATGCTGACCGCGCCGACGCTGGTGTCCACGGTGATGGGCAGCGCGGTGGGGGCGCTGGTGTTGCCGGCCGGGTCGGTGGCGGTGACGCTCAAGGCGTTCACGCCGTCGGGCAGTGTGGGTGTGGTGGCGCTCCAGCTGCCGTTGGCGGCGACCACGGCGGTGGCCAGCACGTTGCCAGCGGCGTCTTTGATGGTGATGGTGTCGCCGGGCGTGCCGGTGCCGGTCAGGGTGGGCGTGTTGTCGCTGGTGATGCTGTCGCCCACGGTGCCACTGTCGCTGACCAAGGCCAGCGCGGCGGCGGGT
>CANBTZ010000303.1 GCA_947372495.1 Comamonadaceae bacterium
GTGACCTCAGGCACCGAGACCAACTACACCGTGAGCACGGTCAACGGCAGCTTGGCCATCGCCAAAGCGGCGCTGACCGCCACAGGCAACAGCGCATCGGTGACGTACAACGGTGCCAACCAGTCGGTGGCTGGCTTCACGGTGTCGGGCTTGCAGGGCAGCGACACGGTGGGCAGCCTCAGCACAGTGGTGGCCTCGGGTGCCACAGGCAAAAACGCAGGCAGCTACACCAACACCGTGACCGCAGGCACCGAGACCAACTACACCGTGACCACGGTCAACGGCAGCTTGGCCATTGCCAAGGCCAATGCCACCGTGACCGCCAACAGTGGCACGTCGACTTACAACGGCGCAGACCAGACCGTGAGCGGCTTCACCGCCAGCGGCCTGGTAGGTGGCGAGTCCCCTTCGGTGCTGACCGGCGTGACGGCCAGCCGCACGGAGAAGAACGCGGGCACCTACGCCACCACCGCCAACGGGACGGATGGCAACTACAACCTGACGTTTGTGGATGGCTCAATGGTCATCAGCAAAGCCGCGCTCACAGCTACTGGCAACAGCGCGTCGGTGACGTACAACGGTGCCAACCAGTCGGTGGCTGGCTTCACGGTGTCGGGCTTGCAGGGCAGTGACACGGTGGGCAGCCTCAGCAGTGTGGCGGCATCGGGCGCCACTGGCAAAAACGCGGGCAGCTACACCAACACGGTGACCGCAGGCACCGAGACCAACTACACCGTGAGCACGGTCAACGGCAGCTTGGCCATTGCCAAGGCCAATGCCACCGTGACCGCCAACAGTGGGACGTCGACTTACAACGGCGCAGACCAGACCGTGAGCGGTTTCACCGCCAGCGGCTTGGTGGGTGGTGAGTCCACAGCGGTGTTGACCGGCGTGACGGCCAGCCGCACGGAGAAGAACGCGGGCATCTACGCCACCACCGCCAGCGGCACAGACGGCAACTACAACCTGACCTTTGTCGATGGCTCAATGGTCACCAGCAAAGCCGCGCTCACAGCTACCGGCAACAGCGCGTCGGTGACGTACAACGGTGCCAACCAGTCGGTGGCTGGCTTCACGGTGTCGGGCTTGCAGGGTAGTGACACGGTGGGCAGCCTCAGCAGTGTGGTGGCCTCGGGCGCAACCGGCAAAAACGCGGGCAGCTACACCAACACCGTGACCTCAGGCACCGAGACCAACTACACCGTGAGCACGGTCAACGGCAGCTTGGCCATTGCCAAGGCCAATGCCACCGTGACCGCCAACAGTGGCACGTCGACTTACACCGGCGCAGACCAGACCGTGAGCGGTTTCACCGCCAGCGGCCTGGTGGGTGGCGAGTCACCTTCGGTGCTGACCGACGTGAGCGCCAGCCGTACCGAGAAAAACGCGGGCACCTACGCCACCACTGCCAGCGGTACGGATGGCAACTACAACCTGACGTTTGTGGATGGCAGCATGGTCATCCACAAAGCGGCCTTGGCGGTGCGCGTGAACGACGATGCCAAGTTCGTGACGCAAGCCGACGCAGCAGGCTACGCGGGTGTGAGCTACAGCGGCTTTGTGAACGGTGAGTCCGACAGCGTGGTGGGTGGCACCCTGGCCATCGGCCGCAGTGCCAGCGGGCCAGACGGCAACACCACAGCCTCGAGCAACACTGTGGGCAGCTACACCGGCGCGCTCACGGCCTCTGGCCTGACCAGCCCCAACTACACCCTGAGCTACCAAAGCGGCAGCTACCGCGTGATCCCGGCTGACCAACTGCTGATCAAGCTGAGCAACGCCAGCACCACCTATGGCAGCGCCGCCAGTTACTCGGTGACCGAGGCCAAGTACCTCAACCAGAGCAACACCATCGTGGACTTGACGGGCAGTGTGACCCGCAGCGTGAGCAACGGCACCACCAGCTTTGCCGTGTCAGACGGCGTGGGCGGCAGCGCCCGCTTTGTCGTCGCAGCCAACGGCGCGGTGCTGAGCGGCGCAGGGCAGCTGAGCGTGGGCGCTTACCAGCTCGGCGCAACGGACGTGAGTGTGACCAGCAACAACTTCAGCAGCAACCTGGCCTTGGTGGGGGCGCTCGAAGTCAAGACCGCGCCCCTGACCCCGGCGCTGGCCCCGACCAAGGTGTATGACGGCACCACGAGCTTGGCGGGTCAGAACCTGGGTGTGGCTGGAGCCCAGACGGGTGACGTTGTCAGTGCCACGGGCACCGGCAGCTTTGCCACCAAGAACGCGGGCACGGGCATGGGCTACATTGTGGCCAACCTGGCGCTCACGGGCACGGATGCTCGCAACTACTACCTGACCGGCATGGGCGTTGGCGGCACAGTGACAGGTGCCAACGGCACCATCACCCCAGCACCTTTGACGGTGAACTTCACCGCCACCGACAAGGTCTACGACGGCAACACCAACGCCGTCGTTACGCCCACCGACAACCGCTTTGCGGGCGATGTGCTGAGCGTGAGCGCCACGGGCAACTTTGCCGACAAAAACGTGGGCACGGCCAAGCCGGTGAATGTGACCGCAGTTGCATTGAGCGGTGCGGACGCAGCCAACTACACCGTGAGCCCCACGGCCAGCAGCACAGCCACCATCACCCGCCTGGCACAGGTGACGTGGGTGGGCGGCCCGACAGGCAGCTGGTTCGACCCGGCCAACTGGGCAGGCGGCGCAGTGCCCGACCTGGCCAACGTGGCCAACGTGACCATCCCGGCGGGGGTGACGGTGAGCTTTGACAACACCCCCGTGGTGCCAGCACAAGCCGGGCCCGTGAGCATTGACAGCTTGGGCGTGGCAGGCAGCTTGAGCCAGTCGGCAGGCACCCTGAATGTGGGTGCAGGCGGTGTGACGCTGAACACGCTGACGCAAACGGGTGGTGAATTGGCCACCACGGGCGCACTCACGCTGGGCAGCCTGAGCCAAAGTGCAGGCAGCTTGTCTGCGGGCAGTCTGTCGACCACCACGTCTTACAGCCAGACGGGCACCGGTACGATCAACGTGACAGGTGATGTGTCGATTACCGCCACCACTGCACCGGTGTTGTTGGGCAACCTGAACACCGGGGGCATGCTGAACGTGAACAGCACGGGCGGCAGCATCACACAAACCGCAGGCACGGTGCTGACCGTGACCGGTCCGGCCACCCTCACGGCCAGCCAGAACGGCGCACCCGCGAACGTGAACCTGGGCAATGCAGGCAACACGCTGAGTGGGCCGGTGACGGTTTCGGGCGCAGACGTGACGCTCACCACCACAGGACCACTGACCGCCAGCGTGACGGCCACGGGGGATGCCACCCTCACGAGCGGTGGCACCACCACCCTGGGCGCGAGCACCGTGGGCGGTGACCTGAGCGTCACCAGCACGGGCGATGTGACGCAGACCGCACCGCTGAGCGTGGCAGGCACCACCACGGTGAATGCCACTCCAGGCGATGTGGTGCTGAGCAACCCCAACAACAACCTCACGGGTGTGGTGACCGCACAGGGCACCAATGTGACGGTGAACACCCACGCGCCGCAGACCACGGTGGTGACCACCACCGAAGACGCTACCTTGAGCACGGCAGGCACATTGACCGTGAGCGGCACGGCAGGGAGCTTGACCACGCAAAGCGGGGGCACCACCACCTTGGGCACGACCACCGTGAAGGGCGATGTGCAGATCACCACCAACAACGGCGACATTGCCCAAACAGGCACGGTGCTGGTGGGTGGCGCTGCAGACCTGAACGCAGGCACAGGCAAAGTGACGCTGACCGATCCGGGCAACGGCATTGCGGGCCCCGTGACGGTGGTGGGCACGGGCAAGGTCTCAAGTACCGAAGGCATGCGGGACGACCCGAGCGCCCTCAAGCGCCCGGTGGTGTTGACGCCTGCCTTGCAGCCAAGCCAGAGCGCTTACAAGGTGACGGTGCTCAAGCTGCCACAACAAGGCACAGCGGGCAACGAAGCGGGGCTGGTGCACATCGAACTGCGCGACAGCCTGGCCGATGTGCAGATCGCGCTGCCCGATGCGCTGCAAAGCTGGATCAAGGCGGCGGGTACGCAGCTGGCCTTGAGTGGCGCTGACGGTGTCGAGTTGTCAGAAGCCGGTGACGCCATGCGTTTGCAGGCCCTGGCCGAACGCAGCTGGCCGCTGAACCTGACGCTGCGCTCAGCACAGGGGCAGCTGGCAATCCGCTTGGTGAAAGCCAACTGACCTGCCGCCAGTCTGAAAGCAATAAGGCCCAGTCACTGACTGGGCCTTATTGATCGTGTAAGGCGAACAAACGTACTGAGCCAGTCACGGGCATTTTTTCGTTTGGATATCCAGATACGGATAATTGACCTAGAATTTTATGAACATGCAAGCCAAGCATGTTCTATTGAACGGTTGCCAGATTCAACACACATCCCCTTCATGCCAACCATCAGCTCCTTTTATGGCATCCTGATCAGGATGTTTTTCAATGACCATGCCCCGCCTCACTTCCATGTGCAGTACGCGGAGTACAAGGCGACTGTAGATATTGAATCGCTTAAAGCAGCAGCCTAAACCCATCGCGCCACTGAAATGAGTCCAAAGATGCAATGGGATGTTGTCGATGTCAAACCTGTGGCACCTTTGGCGCTCAGGGTTCAATTTGCAGATGGGACTGTAGGGCAAGTGCAGTTTGAGTCCACCCATCTGACGGGGGTGTTTGCGGCCTTGAAAGACCCTCTGGTGTTTCAGCAGGCATACATTGATGGTGGCGCTGTGGCTTGGCCTGGCGACTTGGACTTGGCGCCTGATGCGATGTACCAAGCCATCAAGTCTCATGGAGAGTGGGTTTTGCGCTAATCTGTTGCCAGATGGTTTGATGTGTCGCCCAAAGCAAAAGGCCCAGTCACTGACTGGGCCTTTTTTGTGTTGGTGCCGTTGAGAGGAATCGAACCTCCGACCTCCGCGTGACGAATGCGTTGCGCCTTTGCCGGTGTTTTGATGCCATGTATGATTGAATACAGCCCACAGCAGGAAACCAGCATGAAACCCTCACAGGCCCTTCAGGCGCACCGATCAACCATCCGTTCAGTGGTGGAGCGTCACCGTGCGAGCAATGCGCGCATTTTTGGTTCGGTGCTCCATGGCAATGATCACGAGTGCAGCGACCTGGACATCCTGATCGATCCCACGCCAAAGACATCGCTCATGGATGTGGCCGCAATCCAGGTGGAGCTTGAGGGGATTTTGGGTGTTTCGGTGGATGTCCTGACACCCAAAGGTTTGCCTGAAAAGTTTCGCCATTTTGTATTGGCCGAAGCCGTTCCAGTATGAGTAAAGCGAACCCGCTGAATGCATGGGCACGCTCCGTGAATAGAAAAAGGCCCAGTCACTGACTGGGCCTTTTTTTTTGGTGCCGTTGAGAGGAATCGAACCTCCGACCTCCGCGTTACGAATGCGATGCTCTACCAACTGAGCTACAACGGCGCAGGCGTCATTATATTTCTGCGTGGTACTGCGTGATGCGCTCGACTTCGTTGCGTGAGCCCAGCACGACGCTCACGCGTTCGTGCAGCTGGCCTGGCTGCAGGTCCAGGATGCGGGTGTGGCCGTTGGTGGCGGCGCCACCGGCTTGCTCGATCAGCCAGCTCATGGGGTTGGCTTCGTACATCAGGCGCAGCTTGCCGGGTTTGTGCGGCTCGCGCTTGTCCCAAGGGTACATGAACACACCGCCACGGGTCAGGATGCGGTGCACGTCGGCCACCATGGAGGCGATCCAGCGCATGTTGAAGTCTTTGCCGCGTGGGCCTTCTTTGCCTTGCAGGCATTCGTCGATGTACTTGCGCACCGGGTCGGCCCAGTGGCGCATGTTGCTCATGTTGATCGCAAACTCTTTGGTGTC
>CANBTZ010000304.1 GCA_947372495.1 Comamonadaceae bacterium
TGAGGCCGCAGCTTTTCCTGGCCGACATAGTGGGCCCAGCCGCCACCGCTCTTGCCGATGCAGCCGCACATCATCAGCATGTTGATGATGCCGCGGTAGTTCATGTCGGAGTGGTACCAGTGGTTCATGGCCGCGCCGATGATGACCATCGACTTGCCCTTGGTCTTGTCAGCGTTATCGGCAAACTGGCGCGCAACGGCAATGATCTGATCACGCTTTACGCCAGTGATCTTTTCCTGCCAGGCGGGGGTGTACGGGGTGTCGTCGTCGTAGCTCAGTGCCGCGTTCTCGCCAGGGATCCCACGGGCCACGCCGTAGTTGGCCACAGTCAAGTCGAACACAGTGGCGATCAGCGCATAACGCTCTTCTCCGGCCTTACCCAATTTGATGCGACGCACTGGCACCTTGCGCACCAGAATGTCATCAACGGCTGCGCCCTGCTTGTTAGCGCTGAAGTTGGGAGTGTCAATGCCTCCAAAATACGGGAAGCCGACTTCTCCGATTTCGTAATCGGCGGCCAGTCCTCCAGTGGAGCCTTCCATCAAACTCAGTTTGAGCTTGACGTCGGAATCGTTACGCGCTTCCTTGTCTTCCAGATTCCACTTACCCACGTCGGTACGATCTTCAGCGCCCCAGCGAAAGCCAATGGAGCCATTGGGCACGACGACCTTGTCACTCTCGTCGATAGCCAGGGTCTTCCACTCGGGATTGTTGGCCTGACCGAGCTTGCCATTGAAGTCGCTGGCACGCAGGTAGGCGCCGGGCACCAGCACTGTGCGGCCATCAGGCAGCTTGCGCTCTTCGAGTTGCACCAAGTTCGGCATGTCCGTGAATCGGCGCACGTAGTCATCAAAGTAGGCGCTGCGTTTATCGAAGTAGAACTCTTTAAGGATCACGTGGCCCATGGCCATGGCGACAGCCGCGTCCGTGCCCTGCTTGGGGTGCATCCATAAATCGGCCAACTTGCTGATTTCGGCATAGTCAGGCGTGATGGCCACGGTCTTGGCGCCCTTGTAGCGCACCTCAGTGAAGAAGTGGGCGTCGGGCGTGCGGGTCTGGGGCACGTTGGAGCCCCAGGCAATGATGAAGGTGGAGTTGTACCAGTCAGCAGACTCGGGCACGTCAGTCTGCTCACCCCACACTTGCGGAGAAGCTGGAGGCAGATCGCAATACCAGTCGTAAAAGCTCATGCACACGCCGCCGATCAGCGAGAGATAACGGCTGCCGGCGGCATAGCTGACCATGCTCATGGCGGGGATAGGCGAGAAGCCGATCACGCGGTCTGGTCCCCACTTCTTGGCAGTGTAGACATTGGCGCTGGCGATCAGCTGGTTCACTTCGTCCCAGGTGCTGCGTACAAAGCCGCCCAGGCCGCGCTGCTTTACCCATTGGCTGCGTGCCGTTTCGCTCTCCACAATCGATGCCCAAGCATTCACCGGGTCCTTGGCCACGGCCAAAGCGGCACGCCATTGCGTGAGTAGGCGGGCGCGGATCATGGGGTACTTGACGCGGTTTGCGCTGTACAGATACCAGGAGTAAGAGGCCCCACGGGCGCATCCACGTGGCTCGTGGTTGGGCAGGTCTGCGCGGGTACGGGGGTAGTCAGTCTGCTGAGTTTCCCAAGTAACGATGCCGCCCTTGACGTAGATCTTCCACGAGCAAGAGCCCGTGCAGTTCACGCCGTGGGTACTGCGCACAATCTTGTCGTGTGCCCAGCGGTCGCGGTAAGCGTCCTCCCAGGTACGGTCTTCACCCGTGGTGAGGCCGTGCCCGTCGGAAAAGCTTTCCTTGGGTGCTGAGAAGTGGCTCAGGCGGTCCAGAAAATGGCTCATGGAGTTCTCCGTTTAGAAAAAGTTATGTGGACAGACTGATGAGTGATCAGGGGTTCTTGAATTCGGATGAGGGGCGCAGATAGAACCACCAGTTCAGCACCAGGCACAGTGCGTAAAAGATTGCAAAGCCGTACATGGCGATTTGCGGTGTGCCAGCTTTGATTTGCGCGCCAATCACCACTGGGGCGATAAAGGCACCATAGGCTGCGATGGCCGAGGTCCAACCCAGCACGGGACCCGCCTGAGTGCGGTCAAAGATCACACCGATGGTGCGGAACGTTGAGCCGTTGCCGATGCCGCTTGCGGTAAACAACAGGATAAACAGCGCCATAAAGGGCATGAAATACTGCTCGGGGGTGGCTGAGCCATAAGCTAGCAACATCACATATCCCACGGCGACGGACGCCAACACCATCACAGCCGAGATGGCCTGCGTAACTATGGAGCCGCCGATCTTGTCGGAAATCCAGCCACCGATGGGCCTCACCAGTGCGCCCACGAATGGGCCAATCCAAGCGTAAGTCAGAGCTGAAGGTGCGTGCGGGTTTTTCAGCGTGTGCTGCATGACGCCGGCGGCATCCGGCACATGGCTAATGCCGAAGATGACCGTAATCGACAGTGGTAGCGCCATCGAGAAGCCGATGAATGAGCCAAATGTGACGATGTAAAGCAACGTCAGCGACCATGTGTGCTTGTTGCGAAAAATTGCAAACTGCTTGGCGATGTTTTCCTTCATGGCGCCAAAGGCGGCCAGACGCATCACCATCAGCGTGCTGAACACAATTAGCGGCATGGCAATCCACATGTTCAGGATGCCCAGGCCCGTCGGGGCGGGTAGGTACAGGTAAAGACCCAAACCTGCGGGCACAAATGACAGGGTGTAGAGCCAGATGATCTTGATGAACGCTGAAATGGTGCCGCCGCTGTCAGGCGTTACGGTGTTCAGGTTGTTCATGCCGAAGTAAGCCAGCACCGACAAGGGAATAAGCGACAGCAGCCAGGCAAAGCCGGCGTTCTGAATCCAGGTTGGGGTACCCGCCAAAATCTTGCCCAAGATCCAGCCACTATCTTTGACCAGCACCATGGAGTCACCGGCCAGGCCACCGAACAGGCTCATGGTCATCACCAGCGGAATCACGATTTGCATGGTTGTGACACCGAAGTTGCCCAGACCCGCATTCAGACCCAGCGCCGTTCCCTGCAGGCGCTTCGGGAAGAAGGTGCTGATGTTGGACATAGAGCTGGCAAAGTTGCCTCCACCCACGCCCGACCACAGCGCCATCAACTGGAAGGCCCACAGCGGCCACTCCTTGTGCTGCAATACCAAGCCCGTACCAAGTGCGGGTGCCAGTAGCATGGCGGTGGTCAGGAAGATGGTGTTGCGCCCACCTGCGACTCGGATCAGAAAGGATGCCGGGATGCGCATCGTGGCACCAGCCAGACCGGCGATAGCTGTCAGCGAGAATAATTCAGCCTGGGTAAAGGGGAAACCCAGGTTCAACATCTGCACGGTGATGATTCCCCACATGCCCCAGATGGCAAAGCCACACAGCAGTGCTGGCACCGAGATCCAGAGGTTGCGGTAAGCGATTTTCTTGCCCGTGCTTTCCCAGAATTTCTCATCCTCCGGGCGCCAGTCGGCAATGTCGGCGCCGCTTTGTGTTTTGGTGTTCATTGATTGCTTTCGGTGAAATGATGGTGCAGGCGGAATCTAGGCTTTTGCAGGCACAAGCCCATCGTGCTTGCCCATGACATGGCGACTGCGCACCTCAGTCAAATACATCCATATCAGCGACACCCATACAACGCCGTACATCAGCATGAAGGCGCTGGAGCGGATGCCGGTGAGGTCCATGAGCGCTCCGAACAAAATGGGCAGAACAAAGCCTCCGAGGCCGCCTGCCAGGCCTACGATGCCGCTGATGGTTCCGATGTTTTGGCTGTAGTCGTCGCTGATGTACTTAAAGACGCTAGCCTTGCCAAAGGCAAAGGCAATTCCAAGGATGAACATCAGGGCAGTAAAGAGGTACACATTCAGTCCGATGTGGAAAGTGGTAGGGCCGGTTACTGTGGTGATGGTGAAATCGGTTTGCGGATAGGACAGCAGAAACAAGCAAACCCAGCTCACCCATAGCACCCACCAAGTAACTGAATGGGCACCGTATTTGTCCGACAGAATTCCGCCAAAGGCACGCAGCACCCCACCGGGCAGAGAGAAGCACGCAGCCAACAGTGCGGCCACGCGAATGTCCAGACCGAACTCGCCCACGTAGTACTGGACCATCCAAAGTGCCAGGGCCACATAGCCGCCAAATACGATGCTGTAGTACTGGCAGTACTTGACCACCTTGGGGTCTTTCAGTGCCTTGAGCTGATCCATGAACGTCAGAGTGTGTGGCACTAGATGGGCTGGATCGCTGTAACTGAAAGTCCAAAACAGAACCAGCGTGCCCAACATGATCGCCGCATATACGTGGGGTACCATGGTCCAGCCAAAGGCAACCAGCAGCACCGGGGCAAGAAACTTGTTGACCGCCGAACCAGAGTTACCCGCACCGTAAATGCCCATGGCAGTCCCTTGACGACTTCGTGGAAACCAACGTGCAACATAGGGCGTGCCAACCGAAAACGAGCCACCGGCCAGTCCGACGAACAATCCTATGGTGAGAAAGTGCCAATACTCGGTGGCATAGCCCATCATCCAGATGGCAGGCACGGTGATGGCCATCAGCGTGGCCATCACAATGCGGCCACCAAAGCGGTCTGTCCAGATGCCCAATGGCACACGAATCAGTGAACCGGTCAGCACCGGCATGGCGGTCAGTAAGCCGAACTGGGTGGAATTGAGATTCAGCATCTTCTTGATCGGTATGCCGATCACGCCAAACATCATCCAGACCATGAAACACACGGTAAAGGCCAGCGTGCTGACAATCAGCACCGACCAGGCTTTTTTTGAATCCTTGATTTCCGTAGTCATGCATATTCCTTATGGATATGCGTGACTTTCGGGCTTTATGCGACTGCTGAACATCCTCCAAAGTAACGTGTAAGCGCGCTAAAAAGAACTAGGGCACCCGTGGTGCCCTAGTTCTAAAGTCGTACTAGACCGGATGACCGGTCAAATATTGATCTATCTCAACCCAAACCACGTGCCGCCGCGTATAGCGCAGCTTGCACCCGCGAAGTAAGGTTGAGTTTGCGCAGAATGTGTTGCACATGCACCTTGACCGTAGTTTCAGCAATATCGAGTTCGCGTGCGATGAGCTTATTGCTGTCGCCACGGGCAAGAATCGCTAGGATTTCGCGTTCGCGCGCCGACAGGGATTCCAAAGTCGCATCTTCTGCAACAGGTTGGGGCACCATCGCATCTGCAACTTCCCTCTGCGCAGGTGCCTTTGACCTAAAGGCTGTAACAAACTTGGTCATCATGTCCGGACTAATCACGCACTCACCGGCCAGCACGTTTTCAATCGAATCGCAAAGTTGTTCAGTCTCAACCGTTTTGAGCAGATAGCCGTCAGCCCCGGCCATCATGGCACTGGCTAGGTCTTCCTCGTCTTCGCTCACAGTCAACATCAGGATGCGCGCAATTGGATATGCTTTCTTTAGGGCCGGGATGCCATCTATGCCACGCACGCCGGGCAAGTGGTTATCCAGCAAGATGACATCCGGGGTATCTGTACAGCACCGCAGGGCCTCACCCATGTCACCAGCCTGACCTGCCAATCGGAAGCGGCCATCCTGTGACAGGAGAGCGATCAAACCACGACGAAAGAGGGTGTGGTCATCAATGACCAGCAATTTGATGGGGTTCATGGCTGATATTGTCGGTTGTCAGCAATAGGGCAGCCAAGTGTGTTCAGGCAGGTTTGGGATCATCTCCGGCGATTGAATCATTGAAATCAAGTTGAAGGCCTTGAAAGTGACTTCCCCAATCACGCCAGTCCCGCCCGAATTATTCGACCGGGTGCTATGTCCGGTCAGATCCATTATCGCCCATCATGTCATCAGCCGTGCAATATCTGTCACACCCCCAGCACAATCTTTTTGGATTGGCGGGATTCGTAGGAAAGAGCTTCTTTAATGGCATCTCATTTTGTGGCGAAATGCCACGTCCAATCTGAAGATAATTGGAGACCTATTCATCGACGAGCTTCATCGCATCTGGTTCCCCCGCACGCTGTTTCAGAGCACCCGCATTTGTGCCAGTGACGGGGTAGGCGGGCAAGGTCAACTGTACAGTGGTGCCCTGTCCCAATTCCGATTGCACTTGAACCGATGCGCCGATTTGACTAGCACGCTCCAGCATAATATTTATGCCTACGTGCACGTTTTGTCGCTCGCGCACCTCTGGACCGAAACCACGACCATCATCGCGCACAACAAAGCGCCACCCCTCTCCTTTGTGCACATCAAGATGGACTTGAGTTGCTTGGGAGTGCTTGCGCACATTGGACAAGGCTTCTTGGACCACATGCAAAACTTGCACTTGCACATCCGCGGGCAGTGGAAGACCTGCGCCATTCACATGGAAGTGCGTGATCAAACCGGTCTGGTGCTTGAACTTCAGCAGTGTTTCCTGCAAGGCAGCTTCTACATCGTCTGTGTTGGTACGGGTTCGAAAATGCACCAACAGTTCACGTACATCATTGATGCTTTCCCGAAGTCCTGTGTCCAACTCATCCAGCGCTTCTTGCACTTTGTCCGGTTGCGCGTTGCGAGAAGCATTGCGCAGGAGCTGGACCTGAATTTTAAGGAATGACAGGGACTGCGCGATGGAGTCGTGAAGCTCACGCGCAAGTAAAGCTCGCTCTTCGCCCACAGCAGCCTCGCGCTCAAGCGCTGCTGCCCGCAAACTCTCCAATCCATTGGCCAAGTGGCTAGCCAATGCATCCAGCAAATCCATCTCCTCCGAGTTAAGTTGCACATCGTTGCGGAAAAACAGATCAATTTCTCCCAGCAAGCGTTGCTGTAGCCTGACAGGGACGCTGACAACATTCACAAAACCTGCGCGCGCGCATGCACGCATCGGCGACTCTTCATGCTCAATGATGGGAATTACACGGGTTCGTGCATCGGATTTCAGATTGCCACAGGCGCAGGCACCTGCCAACATACTTCGTTCCGAATCCAACATTTCCTGCGGGAAACAATCCGCAGCCAGCATCAGGTATCGCTGATTGGCATCATCCGACCAACGAACTACTGCGGCATCGGCACCCACAACCGCCCGTACCCGCTTGGCAAAGCCACTCGATAATTCTTCGATGCTTGCAGCACTAGCCGAAAATGCACTGATCTCGTACAAGGATTCGAGCCTCGCGCGCTGAGCCTCGATATGCTGTGTTTTGATCTTCACCTGAGCTTCCAGCCCTTCGTAAAGGCCTTGTAGCTCCGATGCCATTCCATTAAAGCCATTGGCTACTTGGCCAAATTCGTCATCCGTATCCACCTTAATGCGTGCCGTGAAATTCCCAGACTGAATACTGAGCAGTGCCTGTTGCAAATTTGCTAAGGGGTTGATGACATACTGATAGCCCGTGTAGAGCATGACAACCGCCCCGGCAATTGCCAACGCCATCATGACGAACTGGAATAAATTGAGAATAGCTGTGAGCCGGGATAGCTGTTGTTCAATGGCCGTCACGAGACCATCAACCGCAGCCACAGTCTCAGACGTCGCAATTAGCGCCTGATCAATATCGGGTGAAGAATTCCCAGACCAAATTCCCCTTTTGCTTTTCCAGTGCGCCTGAACGCTACTGAACCGAGCCTCTACTTCATCGGTGACCGGCATAAAGAGCGGTCTAACCGGGTCTCCGGCCCTGAGAAGTGCTAGGCTGTTGGTGAACTCGTTGACCAAGTCAGCAACGGCCTTCTCTGAATGCTTCGATTGTGCGGTGCTGTTGAGTCTCCATATCTGCATCCGCATCCGTCCAGCCTCATTGACAGCCGCCGCCCCACCTTCGAGCTGCCAGGTGACCCATAGGGTTAGCCCAATGGAAAGCAATGCTACGAACAGAAGCACAGCGCCAATGGTGACAAGTTTAGTGGAGAGTGAGTGCTGCTTTTGCATGACCATAGACTAACCGGCGCCACATCATGATTCAAGCGCATCAAGTGATTACTACCAATGAGGTACCTCTGATAGTACCGAAGATTTATGTAAAAAGTTGGGCCTTGCCGGAATGTGCCAAAACGGTGTATCCATCCGGAATGGCAACATGACACGTGCCACGAACGGCTTCAAACGGTAGTTGCCTCCGATTCAATTCCTTTGAACATTTGAAACTTCAAAAACATGGACTGAGACAGGCAAGACTTTGAATCCATATGGACTACCTGTCTGCACACTGAAGCACGATTGGGAATAACAGAGTGGTGTGGTGATTCAGTCAGATATCAAGCGGATGGCCGCAAACCATAACTGACGGCATCCTGCTTGTGCGCAGACGAACAGACTGACTTGCAACCCGGATAGCAAAATCCGTTCACCGGCACAGTGCTATTAGCGCTGCTACCACTTGAAAAGTTTAGAGGAAACAAAGTTTGGATACGATTTACAGCCCTGCAAAAGATGTAATACTGATGAGTCATGAAGCCGGTCATGACAGTGCTCATCACTTCCGAAGAGCAGCAAGGCACGGGCAAGAAGCTGAGCGCTTATTCCGAATGGGAGACGATCGGCAGGCGGCGATGCATGCCAGCATTTCACGCAAGCATACTGCTGCTGCCATGGAGCTCGACAAGACACCGAAGCATGGATCGCGTCCCATCTCCTGACACCACAATCATCTCCTGGCTTCACAGAGATCGCGTCACCACTCATTGCCTCTTGATCGAATTTTGCATCTTGAGTCTTTGCCAATGTGGCGCTGGAAACTCCCACAGTAGACGCCTTCATGGAAGATTTGGTTGCCCATTAGAAGGCCCACATTACCGAGCATGGCAGCTCCCACTTCCCAGTCGGATGCATGCATGAAGGGTTCCAACTAGGCAGTTGGGTATCTCACCAGAGAGGAATTCTGGAGGCGATGTTGCCCACCCTGCGATCTCGTCTTGAAGCTAGTACCTGTTGGGTCTGGAACCGCACAAAAGCTGCTTTGTAGTGCACAAAATGGTCAACAGGCCTGATGAACTTCGCAAAAAGCAATATCTTGATCGAGCGACTGCATTCCGCGAAATCGGATGTCAGCTATTCCATTTCAATGGAGTTTCCAGAAGAAGGGCCTGCGGGGTCTGTTGGAGTGTGGGAACAGCGGCTTGATTGGGATAAAGTGACGGCATGAAAACTGTATAAAAAAACAGTATACGCGAGACTGGGTCAGCCTTTAAAACGTTGGCGGCACCACGGCGTGGATGCAATCAACCTTCAAGCCACCCCAAACGCCGACTGAAACAGCGGCACAAGCGCCCTGTCCGCCAAGCACACTCGCACCCACTCCACCCGTGAGCCCTCGCGCGCGTGCCGTTTGAGCACCCTGGCCATGATCCGGGCCGCCAGAATTGGCGGAAATTTGAATAGTCCAGTGCCGATAGCGGGCACCGCCAGAGAGCGGATGTCGTTGGCGCTGGCCAAAACCATCATGGAGTCAAGCGCCTTTTCCAGGTAGTGTTCGGGCTTGGGGGTATTGAGGTAATGCCCAGCCCGAATGTGGATCACCCAAGGGTTGGACAAATCGAAGCCAGGGGTAATCAAAGCTTCACCTAGGGCCAGTGGCGCCAGTGGCTCGCAGAAGTCTTCCAGCCGTTGTCCGGCTGCGCCATGGATTGCTCCGGCCACGCCTGAGCCGAAGCGCAGATTGGCATTGGCGCTATTCACTACCGCTTGTGCATCGGGTTGCTTGATGATGTTGCCGTAGACGAAGCTAACGTCCATGGTGCGGGGCTCGTTTGCTGCCAGTCGGGCCAGCGTGCGGGTTTGTGGAGTTGTCATAGAACTGGTCGTCTATTGAAGATTTATATCTGCCCCGGTCCAATGTCATTGGGGCTCTCTGTCGGAGCACCTTTAGGGCTGCCGCCATCTTGCGACTCGCCTGCCATCAGCTCTTGCAGCCAGGCTGGCTTTTCCGGGCAGTTCTTCGTCATCCAGTCATGCGCCATGCGATCGTTCAGCGCGGCGGCTTTGGCCATCAGCCGGGTGCATTCCTGCAAATCCTGGATCATGCCGGTGCCAGACTCATGAAGCATGGCAAATTCACGCAGGGCGGTTGAATTGTCTTTGGCCGCAGCGTCGTTCAGCCACTTCAGCGCATGCTCAATATTGCGTTCCACGCCGTGCCCGTACACAAGCATGATCCCAAGCTGGGCCTTGGCCTCGCTGCTGCCCATGGCGGATGCGCGGCGAAACCATGTCACAGCTGACGGACTGCTTTCTTCCACGCCTAGGCCGTAGTAGTAGGCAGCGCCGACCTTGTAGGTAGCCCAGGTATCACCCAGCTCAGACGCTTCCTTGAAGTATTTCAAGGCGATCTTGAGGTCGCGCGCCACACCGTCACCGTTTTCATAGGTGGCACCAAGCAAATAAGTCGCCCATGCATTGCCTTGCAGGCTGGCAATCTGAAACAGGTCATGCGCCCACTCCAGGTTTTGGTCGGTGATCTCGCCCTTGAGCAAGGCAAGGCCGAGTGCAGCTTGGCAGTCGCTGTGACCGAGTTCGGATCCCTGCTCTAGCCAATTGATGGCCTGTGCGTTATCGACATCGGTGCCGCGGCCTGCCCTGAGTGCCTCGGACAAGCGAAACATGGCTGATTTGTAGCCCAAACGCGCAGCGGTTCGCAGCCAAAACACGCCCTCCTCCTGCGCTTGCACGGTTTGCCCGCGCCAAACCCCGTGCCACCCAAAAAGACTCTGCGACCAAGTGTCGCCCAGCATGGAGGCCCTGCGCAGGTCATTCAGAAACTCCAGTTTGCCGTCCTCCGCATAAAAGCCATGGTGCCCGAGCATGGAATAGCACGAGGCAGATCCCAGTTCGCTGCCTTTGCGCAGCCAGTAGTTGGCGACCTCCGAGTCTTTGGCACAACCGGCATTGCCCGAGCCATACCAGGAGGAGAGCAACAAGCAGCCGTAGGTGTCGCCCTCAGTGGCAGCGCGTCGCACCCATTGCACGTACTGGGCTTTTTCTTGTTCGGTCTGGCTTTGCTTGACCAGATGCTCCCCGTACAGGGCATAGACGTAGGGGTTCTCAGATTTCAGGGCCTGCTCAAGGTGGTGGAGCCTGCGCTGGGGATCTATTTCTGCGAGTTCCAGTTGGGCAAAGTCAAGCCCGAGGGAAACCGCGTGCTCCAGCACCTCCCGCGCAGCAGTCCAGTCGGTTTTGCGCAAGCTGCGGCCCAGCAAGATCATGCAGTCGGCGTTTCCAAGTTCCAAGCCCCGGCGAAGCCAGGTTTGACCCCTAGCCTCATCGGCGGGTACACCCACGCCGTTGATAAAGAACTGCGCGAGGTGAAACATGCAACCGAGTTGCCGATTTCGGCCTGGGCCTGGATTTCGGCCACAACCTGGACAAACTTGGAGACTGGCGGGGCATCCAAGCTTTCTGTGGTTCGCCAATACCGTTCGGCCTGTAAGAACGCCTCTTCATAAGGCGCTGGGCGTCCACTGGCGTGGCGGATGAAATCTATGTAGTCCTGAGAGCAAGTGGTGCCCTGCAGGGTGGCCCAAATGAAGGTATCCAAGTCTTCGTTGCTGCTGATCTCGGTCATGAAAGTTCTCCGACTGCGTATGTGATGGGCAGCAGGTTAGGTTCGCTGAGGCTCATAGCGTGAGCCTGCGGGAGGTTTCGACCGAAAAATCTAGAGGTGAAGCGCCTCAGTTCAAACCCAAGTCAGAGGAATACTTTTTTGATGAGGCAAGAAATTTTGTTTGCACCTTAGGCGCCGACAGCGACTTTTGACGATTTGCGGGTACAAAACCCGGTACCGCAGTCTGTATTCAGTCTGTAACGGCCAAAAACAAAAAAGCCCCGCTCTTGTGAAGCGGGGCTAACTTGTTGTTTTATATGGGGTGGCTGATGGGGCTCGAACCCACTTTTGCCATAAACCTCTTGAAACCTGCACCAGCACTCACTTTCGCTTTTTCCAGCAGGTTAAAAAACTGGTGAAAGTGGATGACCTAAGTGGATGACTCCCTAGTTTCAGTATAGCCCGTCCCCGATCAGCAAGGGCAACACTTTCTAAGTTCTCTGCCGTACATTTAGGGAAAGATAAGGGAGTGAAATGATGCCGAGCCAACGCATTGGAAAAACGTTGAAACCGTACGTGCAAAAGGCACGAGACGCCGCCTTGTTGGCAGTAGAGGTCTACAACAAACCTGCGGTGGCATTCAAAAGTTCCGCGTATATCGCGCTAATGGTGATGGCATGGACGGCGTTACTGCATGCCATCATATTGCGGAGTGGCGGCAAGCCGTACTACAAGGCAGCAAATGGTAGGTTCGAGAAGATAGACGGCGATTTTCGTCACTGGGAACTTGGTGAGTGCGCCAAACAATTTTGGAAAGACACACCGCACGACCCGGTACGGCTCAACCTAGAATTTTTCATTCCACTAAGGAACAAAATTGAGCATCGTTATCTTCCAGCTCTTGACAATGCTGTGTTTGGTGAGTGCCAAGCTCTATTGCTGAACTTTGATGAAGCTATGGGAAAGCATTTCGGCAAAGCCAATCAAATTCGCGAGTGCCTTTCATTTTCCCTGCAACTGTTTCCAACCGGAGAATCTTTTGCTCAAGCGGTCAAAGACAACAAAAATTTAGCCGAAATAAAGAAATTTGTTGACGAATACAGAGGGATGCTGACAGCGGAGGTCGCTGGAAGTTCTCAGTTTGCCTTTAAGGCGTTCCTGATTCAAGTCGCCAACCATGCCGCGAAAGATGCCTTGCCCATCCAGTTTTTCCATCGCGACAAACTTACCGAAGAACAAAAGCAGGAGTTTGATAAGTTCGCGGTGATGGTCAAATGGAAGGATGCAGGGGGCGGAAATAAGGGCTTCTGCAAACCTAGTTCAGTAGTAGAACAAGTACAAGCTGCATTGGGCAACCCCAAAGTTATCAGGCCGGGCGGCATGCGCGATAAGTTCAATTCGTCCACCCATCAGCGGTGCTGGAAGTATTACAAAGCCCGTCCTCTGACCGCCGCGGTTGACCCAGCCGCCACCGAAGCCAAGTGGTGCGTTTATGACCCAGTTCATAAGGACTATGTTTACACCCCCGCTTGGGTTGCATTCCTGTCAGACCAGTTGAAAGACGATGAAGTTTTCGCTGCCGTTACGGCGTAGAGATCAAAAGTAAAACCGAATGTCCCTAGTGGATAGCATTCGGTTTAGGTTCAACCCCTTGCGGGGTCTCGGCTGTGGTCAGCCTTTAGATTTGCAAGCCACCTGGCTGATGTTTTGCATCGGCACCATCACTTGAATCCCCATCGGGGTTTGTGCCTGGTTTGACACATTGCGAACATTCGCAGTTGGGGCAATTCTCAATTGCCTTTTCAAGGTTCAAAAAGAAATCAATCAACTCCTGACGAGTCTCCGCACTATGGGCACGAATTTGAATGGCATCTTTAAGCTTGTCTATTTGGGTTTCTCGGTAGTCACTGCTTGGCTTTTTGTCGCCAACTGGATTGCGAGAAGTCCACTCCTCAGGAGAGTAAACACCGATATGACTGACAACACAATCAAACCACTTTTCAAAAGTGCTGTCCGCGAAACTGTTCGTTCTCCAGTGGGCTTCCTTCAATTTGCCGTATAGGTTCGCAATCAGTCTGTCAGTGTAAGTTTGGTCGTTGGGAGGTATGTATGTATTCATGCTGACTCTCCCACAACCTTACGGCTTACATTTTCGTGGCGATCAAGATCGTCAGCAGTGCTCTCCAACTCATCTAAGGCAAGCAGAAAAGAGTTTCGCACTACGGTGGCAAGTTGTACCTCGCCGTAGCCTGCAAGCCTCTGTTGCGCCTTCTTCCAGCGATTCCAAATCGCTGGACTCACTTTGCAAGAGACCGTTTTTTCTGTCTCCGCTCCTCCCATTTCTTCACTAATGTCATGTGGCTTAAAGCCGTATTTTTCTGCATTTGTCATTGTGTTTCTCCTTTAAAAAATGACTCTGTTTCTTTGAACTCCTTTTTTCAGCTCGTATAAAACAACAACTACGAAACCTAGACCTTTGATTTCTGGTCCATCTCTACTTTGTGAAGCCGAACTGCCTCACGCAATAGGTCTCTCAACATCTCAGGGAAACCAATAAACTTTTGGTGGGACATATGCTTCAGTTCGTCCCGAAGGGTCTTCGGTATCTGCACCGAAAGCACCACATTCACTGGCTTTTCTGATTTTTCTGTCTTTACATCAGTCATTTGGATTTCTCTAATTTTATTAAGATATACGAATATTAATATATATTTTAATATTTGTCAACCCCCATCTATTGACTTTCCAATTATCTTTTTTTAGTTTGGTGATGGGAGAGCGAAATGCCAAGGCAAGAGCCTTGGCTGACTTAGCACACGAAGCCCGAAGGGTTCAAAACAAGGTTTTGAATGTGCTGAGTCGGTTACTGAGCACAAGCCAGCCAATAACAAAAATAAGAAAGGAAAACGATGGCATACCAATTCATACATTACGAGACATACGGTCTACATTCCAGAGGGGGAGGAAATACGGCGCGAGGGGTGGTGCTAGAGGCAGAAAGAGCACCGGCATACAGCAAGCACGTCGCAGCTCCGAAGAGCGCAAAGCTACTGCACGGAATCAACCCCTCCGAGCTACTGGCGGAACTGGAGCAAGCGGCTAGTACAGCAAGAGACAGAACCGGCAAACGGAAGTTGCCCAAAGACGCAAAAATCTTGCTTGCTGGGGTGGTGTCTATGCCACTGAAAACTAGCGACTTGATGGCGGCTTTTGGTGTCTATTTTCAAAGCGGAAAGAAAGACAAACCCCCTGCCCTAAAACTGTATGACCAATGGCAGAAGCTGACCCTGACATTTCTACGGGAGCAATACGGCGAGTCATTGCGATCTGTAGTGCTCCACTACGACGAGGAGCATGTCCATCTGCACTATTACGCTGCCAACAAGCCGAAGGGCGGCACCTTGAACCTTGATGGCTTGGACTTCGCAAGCGATGCCGAGAGAGCGTTGGGGATGGATAGAAAGACCCGCAATAAGTCCGGAGCGGAAAGAAAGGCAGTACGCGCAAATGCTTTGCGCGGTTTTCAAGAAGCCTATTTCAGAGGGGTTGCGAAGGCGCTTGGATGGTTGCGCCTTGGACCCCAAAAAACCCGGCTAACAAGACAGCAATACCTCCGAGAAAAGGAGTATGAGAAAGAACATCAGAAGGCGAGAGAGAAAGCCGATTCCCTTTTGATAAACATTGACTCTCTAACCTCCAGCCTTGCTACATCGCGCCAGATGTACAAAGAGGCAAAAAACGAAATCAGCAAAGAGCTGGGCGAACTGGCTCAAGCCGTTCGCTCTCTGCGGATTGCATCAACTCCGCAAAAACTTCAGGAGGCAGAAGAGAAAGTGGAGAAACTTACTCGCCGCTTGAAGCCCGGTACTTAGCGGAGAAAACCCAATTCATATACCAGCGGGTACAACTTGCGGCTGAGGTCCGAATATGCTTCCGCAAAGGACGTGAAATCTACGTCCTGGATGTCGCTGTTTGCTTGCAATGCCCTTCGAATTTGATACCAGCCAACATCAGCACGATTGAGTTTGAACTCGTCACGGATTTTCTTCTCGAACTTTGTGGCGTGATACAGCTGCCAAATTTTTCGCCCTTCATCAAGCACTGCCTTGCTCTCGCTGGACGGCTTTGACTTGGCGAGATAGGAGGACATGAAGTTTGACTCAAAACGACTGCTGGCACCTACGTCACGCTCGGTGAAAGGTACAAAGTGGTTGACCAACGACCATTGCTTGCCATTCCAGTTCAGACCGTCTGCACCTGCACTGAGATTACTTCCGTTGAAGAGCATCCATACGAGGCAATCCGTTTTGAATTCTTCGGTTATTTCTCCCGATGCCTGAAAAAATTGGTCTCTGTCGTTTACCCAAAAAGGTTTTACGAGACGCCGCACGGTAAACACGATTGCAGCTTGCCAAAGATTCTCTTTCGTTACAAAGAACGCCCCCGCATTGCCGTAGCCGGAGGACAAGAGCGCGGTGCCTTGTGCCGCATGCTGGATGTCATTTCCAAAAACAATCATTGAGCCGATAGCTCCGTCAGCCCACTTTGAACCTCTCACATCCTTGGTACTGGTGGTCGGCGTGAACGCATTCTTCAAAGGCAATGCGTCCTGACTGTTGGAGCGTGGGCGAGCAATCCACGTACTCAAAGGGGATTGCTCCCCCTCTCTGTAAAACCGCTTTTCTCCAATGTCATTGCCTTCCTTATCCAGTATTCGGGTAAGAATTTCGTCCACAGGTTCATTCTTGCTGGTATCCCATAGCAAGAACCCTATTGGAAAATCGCCCTTCAACCCATCAAAGGCTTTGCTGTGAACGACGAAACCACCTAAATACTTAGCCGCCCATCGCTCTCTAAAGTTCTCGAAATTTGGCGCATTGACATATTTCAACTTGCTAAACATAGCAAGTGT
>CANBTZ010000305.1 GCA_947372495.1 Comamonadaceae bacterium
TGGCCGCATCGGTGTAGTTGCCCGAGAGCACTGTGATGCTGGCGCTGCCGCTGGCCAAACCCGCTGTGGGGGTGAACGTGGCTGTGCGTGTCGTGCCCGTGCCAGTGATCGCACTCAAGGTGCCGCCTGTGACCGCGATGTCGCTGTCCACAAAACCCACTGGCGCTTCACTGAACGTGAACGTGATCGTGGCGGTCTGCCCTGCTTTGAGCGCAGCTACGTCGCTGGTGATCGCCAAGGTCGGCGCCAAGGTGTCGATGGTGATGCTAGGTGTCGTGCCTGCACCACCGTCGTTGAGGGCCGCATCGGTGTAGTTGCCCGAGAGCACGGTGATGCTGGCGCTACCGCTGGCCAAACCCGCTGTGGGTGTGAACGTGGCTGTGCGTGTCGTGCCCGTGCCAGTGATGGCACTCAAGGTGCCGCCTGTGACCACGATGTTGCTGTCCACAAAACCCACAGGCGTTTCACTGAACGTGAACGTGATGGTGGCGGTCTGCCCTGCTTTGAGCGCGCTCACGTCGCTGGTGATCGCCAAGGTGGGCGCCAAAGTGTCGATGGCTTGACTACCCCCTAACCCATTGATACTTAGATCTGCATCTGCCAAGGGACGCCCGCCTAGACTGGTAGCACCACCAGCAATCAAGCTCAAATTCATCGTCCCACTGCTCACCCCTGCTGTCGGTGTTGCCGTGACGTGGTAGACCGTGGCACTGACTTTCGTCACCGCGGTCACTGCCCCGTTGCTCACCGTGAAATTGCTACTTGTCAGGTCTTGACTTAAGGCGGTTGACAACGTCACTTCAAACGTCGTTGCAGCGTTGGTGATGTTGGCACTGACGTTGTCCGTCACGCTGATGACCGAAGGCAGGTTGTTGTCCACCGCCAAACTGTTCGCACCTGAAGCCACGAGCGCGGTGCTGAGATTGGCCGCATTATTGGCCAAATCCACCACTGAGCTCCCCACAGGTAATGTCAACGCGTTTGCTAAAGCGGTCACACCGCCTGCACCGGTCGACAATGCGTCGCTAATGCTTACCACGTAGTAAAAAACCAAGCTTGTCGCCGTGCTGCTGCTAGCGCTGTATGTGGCTGTACACGTAGTTCCGCCCACATTGACATCAAATGTCGGCGTGCCACTCACCGTCACCGCTTCAGTCAAGGACACCGTGATTTTGATTTTGTCTCCAGCCAACAAAGGGGTGGTCTTGAGCACATTGCTGCTGTTCACACCACTGATGCTGACCACACCCGAAACGCTGGGTGCCAGGGTGTCAATCGCTTGTGTATCAAAACTTGCCAAATTGGCATTGGCCATCAGGTTACTGTTCAAGTCAACCACAACGCCTAAGTTTTGAATGCTCAAGGCGACGCTGCCACTGGCAAGGTTCGCACTTGGGGTGACATGAACGGCGTAATGCGTGTCATCTATTTTGCTGACACTGTCGACGCTGCCATTTGTTGCAATGAAGTGCCCCGTGCCTAGCGTCACCCCCAGAGCCTCTGACAGCGTGACCGTGAAAATAATCGCACCGTTGGCCACACTGGCGCTGACGTTGTCTGTCACTGCCGTCACGGTGGGCGGTATCACGTCAGTCGATGTGATATCCAAAATATTGTTGACGATCCCAATGGCCGTGCTGCTGCCCGCCGTCGCCGTACTGACTTGGCCGGCCACCACCGAGGCACCGCTAATTAACGTGCTGGTTGCTGAGCTTCCCACAGCGCCAGTGCCAGCGGTTTGATTGACCGTTAAGCCTGCGCTCAATGTGCTCAACACCTGCTGCGTTGTTTGCCCCAATTGGGTTTCAGCACCAGACAAAATAGCCAACACAGCACCATAGCCGTTCGCAGTTGCGGTGGTTTGCCCGTTGGCATCAACGGTGGACCGTGGCAGCAACGCCGTGATTTCTTCGTCGTTAGACAGTTTGAACGCACTCGCCACCGCTTTGTTAATTTGAACAAGCTCGGTCGCAGACCCTGTGTAGGTCGGATTACCCAACGTGGTTGTTGCAGTCGACGTGGCTGTCGACATTTTCAAAGCGGCCAACTCGGTCAACGGTGTGATATTGACCACGGCCAAAGAGCCATTCACATACGTCACAGCACGTAGCTGTGTGTTGCCCAATGATTTGCTTATCGCAGTGGCTTCGTCGGCGTAATCCAACCCTGCCCCCGTATCGGTAAGTTTCAGAATTACCACCCCACGATAGCCAGCGGTGAGCTTGATGGAATACGCACCCGCGCTACTGATGGCACTGGTAATTCCCACCACATTGCCTGCTGCGTCGTAGGCCACGATTTTTAAATCGTTGGTCGTGAGTGCCGGGCCAAGCATGACGACACCCGATACCACCGCAGACGATGAATCCGCAGTGGCCGCGGCACCGGAGCCACCGCCGCCACCTAATGCACCTAAAGCACCAACCGCACCCCACGCGGGATTCAGCGATGCAAAAAAACCTTTTTCTACCAAGAGCGGGCTGCTTTGTGCGTCTCTGACGCCCTCCGCTGCTGGGGCTACGCTGCCCACTTCACGAGCACCCTCAGTTAAGCCTGCGGAACCTTGCTTGAGCGCCTTGCCTTCAGGTGTTGCTGTGCTGCTTCCGGTCTCGCTAGCGGTCGTGGTCGACAACGGCGTACTCTCTAAAGGCCCCGCTTGTTGCAACACATCACGGCCCAACATTTCCTCATCGGTAAACGCCAGCGTGAAATTGGGGTCCATCATGGCGCGTACAGCACCATCACGGATGAATAGTTTCTTACCGTTGGTCAGCAAAATCACCATGTCGGTATCCACCACCCGAATGGATTTGACATCTGCGCGACGCACGCCTAAACGCGCCACATCCGTGACTTTGCCACTCACCGCAGAAGAATTCGAATTTACTTTATCAACCATTAAAAACCTTCAGCTCCATTGAAAGGGCATCTCACATTGCTATACAGACTGCAATACCCGACGCATGAGTGCGTCGGGTATTGAGTTCGCGTTTATCGCGCTCGCTTAAATCACCGTGACCTTCAATGCGTTGTCAAACAACCCGCTGGTGTAGGGGTTACCTGCAATATCAGTCACGGCATAGGTGTGCACACCCGAAGTGGCACTAGCCACCGTGAAATCTGCAAACCCATTGCTACCTACCGTCACAGGAGTCGCTCCGCTCACCACGGTGCTGCCCTCCATCAACAACACTTGATTGCCCGCCACCAAGTTATTGGCGCGGAACAACAAGTTGGTATTGATGCTGGTGCTGTTGTCGCGATAAGAGATATCGCCTGCGCCACCGGTGCCCGTGTCTGACAACAAATCGAGCAAGGTCAACCGTTTGGCGTACACATCGGTCGTGCTCGCCACGGTGTCTAGTGCGGTGTCATAAGGTCGATCTGTCATCCCCACCAGGGTTTTGCCATCGCTAGAGATCATGGGCGCGAAGATATTTGCCGTGCTGTTGGTAAAGCTATAGGGCACGTCACCCTGACGCCCTGACATATTCACCAACTCGTGGGTACTGGTGTTGCGAACCACATAATCCGAAGTTCCTAAATAGCTTACATACACGCCATCTTCAGAAATAGAACCTATGTGTGAGCCTGCAGCGTAGAAAAAATCTGTACCGGCAGCATTGGTGTCCATAACCTTGACAGTACTAGCCCCAAGGTCGGTACTAATCAGATGGGTGCTGTAAGCAGCTGTGAAACCACCGTATGACAGCGGTGCTGTGAAATAACTTTGCCACAACGCTTTGGTGCCTGCGGCGTACAACATGGGGCTGTCTACCCCGCCGGTATTGCTAAAACCTACAGCCGCACCGCCATCGGCAAAACTGACCAAGTTGGCAGCGCCCGTGCTGAGGTTGATGCGATACAAATCATCCAAGCTGTTGGTGTCCCCCGATGTCAACTGGGCACTGGTTGAGATCAACGCATATTTAGTCCCAGTGCTGTTGGCTGAGATGTCCCACAGTTTGATGTCAGAGCTTGTCAGGGCTGCACTGTTTTTATCCATCACATCTAAACGTGTGGTCGTCCACGCGCTTCCAGAACGACTTGCAACAAACAAGTCAGCGCCAGTATTCGAATTGTCAAGTGGGCCCGTGACGTTGCTTGCCGCCGTGGTAAATGCCAAGGTATCGCCCGCATCGTTCATGCGAACGTTACCTACAAAATTGGCATTCAATCCACTGGCGACCACTTGCGTACTGCCACCACTTCGCACACCAATGCTGTACAAGCTAGATGGTCCGTACTGCCCACTGAAGGCAACATAAGCCCCATCCGCACTCGCATCGCCAAACGTCACATTCGAATTCGTAACACGTGCCAAGCTATTCACCGAGCTTGTATCTAACAAGGTCCGAGTCCCCGCTGCCAGGTCATTCACATAAATGTCTTGCGCTGTGTTGATGTCCCCAGCCGCCAAGGCTGCTGTGGTTTGCACATACACCTTGGTACCCATGGTTTGGTTGCCCACCACCCATGCACCTGTAGCGCCACCTGCGCCTGTCGTACCTGCCGCGTTGGCTGAAAGCAGCATCATTTCGCTACCGCTAGCTGTAACGACGGGCAAGGTTGCTGCATCAGCGGTGGACTTGATCGTTAAACTGATAGGCGTACTTGAGGCTGACTGCGTGGCACCACTGCCTTGGTAGGCATAAATGTCATAGGTGCCCGTAGCCAAGGTGGCCGTGGTCGTAAACGAGAACGCGCCCGAAGCCGATGCCGGCGTCAACAGCAACGTATCAGTGCCTGCGTCATAAACCCCGTTTTTGTTGATGTCAGCAAACAGCGTCACATTCCCTGTGCCATTGGCCGTACCGCTGATGGTCAAGCCTGTGGTGTTGCGGGTAATCAGGTCAGAACTCAAACCAGAGTCACTGGCTGTAGCCAACGCGACCCCAGAAGGCGCTTGGGTGATGGTGGATGGATTGACCAACTGAATATCCAACGCAGCAGACGCAAGCGACCAAGAGCTACCCCCTGTGCTTTGCGCTTGCGCACGGATGTGGCGCGTCACGCCTGCACCGGCGTTGTTGTCTAGCGTGACGGTGGTGGCGAACGTGCCTTTGAGTGCATCGGCAGCAGCCAAGGTGACGGTATTGAGCAACACATCGCTTCCTGCATCGTAAATACCATCGTTGTTGCGGTCGTCAAACACGCGTACTTGGGCCACACCTTGGCCTGCCCCCACCTTGCCATTGATGTTCAGGTTTTGGTAGGCACTGGTGATGTTGTCGCTTGACGAGGTTCCATCATCTTGCCAAGCAGCTAGGTCAAGCGCACTCGGCTGTGTGGCGCGCACACTGGCGGGGTCGACCAAAATGGTCAAACGGTTTTGCAACACACCATCGTTGTAAAGGTTGCCAGCAGCATCACCGACGGCGTACACATGGCTGCCGCTGCTCACGGTTGCCAAGGTGAACGAAGCGGCCCCTGTACCTGCTGTACCCGTGGCCGTTGCCAAGGCTGTTTGGGCCGTGATATTGCCATTGCCATCCAACGTCAATTCGTACAACACGGCAACACCGGTGGTCAATGTCACTTGACCAGGGTTGTTCATCGCCGCGCTGTCCACACGCACGGCATTGATCATCACGTTGTTGGTTTGTGAAGTCTTGCCGTCCCATGTGGTGGGGTCAGCGGCATTGGTGCTATCGCCTGTATCGCTTCCGAGCCACAACATATTGGTGCGACGCAGCACCACATCATCGACCGCGTTGGTATCGGTCACTGCCGTATTACCCGCAATCGCATTGGTATTGAACGCAGCGCTGCTGGCCGCGTTGTTCACGGTATAGGCCACCCATTGACCATCTGCACTCAGGCTCACGACACTTGGCTCACCGGGGCTTGCCGACTGAGACACGCCCGTCACCACACCAGGTGTATTGGCACCGTTCGAAACGGACAGCACTTTGCCTGTCGCCAAATCAAGCAGATAACGCCCTGTATAGCCACCCCAGTTGGTGTAAAACGTAGCTTTGCCATCGGCGATGTTGTCGATCTTGGATTCATAGAAGTAACTGTAGTAGTTCACCCCACTACCCGTCACCATATCGTCCAAGCGGCGTACCACACCGCTGGTGGCGCCTTGGCTGTCCAATTGCACCAAGTTTTGTGCCGCGCCACTTAAAGTGGTTTCCACGCCATTGACGGTGGCCGTTAAGGTACGAACAAAATAATTGTTATACGTAGAATTCACGCCCGTTACAGTTTTACCTGCAGCGGTATCTGCGCCATCGGCCACGGATCGGAACAGCACTTCGCGGTATGTCGTGGTAACACCATTGACGGTAACGCTACGATCAAACACCGAACCATACTGATCGGAAGAGGGCGTTTGGGTACCAAAAACGAACTCGGCCCCGTTGCCATCGGACGTAACCAGCGACATAGCAGCCGTTTTCGCGGCATTGCTAGGCTGAGTCGGGGTTGCCGTGAAGTCAGTCGCACCCGCACCAAAAGCAGCATCGCGCACGGTGTTGAGGTTGAGGGTGTAAATATCACTCACAGCATCCGTGTCTGCCGCCAGCTCCTTGGTCCCGGTGGTGAACACCAAGGTTTTACCATCGCCAGAAAGACTGTCAATCACTTTGGTATCTGTTCCGCTGGCCGTGGTGGTGGTCACCCGCACAGCTTGGCTGTAACTGCCATCTGTGTTGCGGAATTTGGCAAAAATTTGGTAAGCGTTGTAGGTCCCCGTCTCCCCAGCAATACCTTGTGGCGAAACGGCGCAGTAAACAATCACCGAGCCATCATCACTCATTTGCGCATTAGCGATGCCCACATACTGAACACCTTTCGCAATCACACTGACATTGCCTGTGCTCATGTCTTTGAGCACCAAGTCAGCATCGGCATACGGTTTGGCCACCGCACCTGTGGTGGCATTGGTGACCAAGCTGTTGCCTACACCACTGACGAGCATCAAGACTTGGTCGTGCGCCCCATCGGCCACACCATCCAACACAACGGCCGTAGGGCTGGTCCCTGTCATTTGCGTAGTGCCCACACTGGTGACCAACTGGTATTGACCTGTGTTCACATTCATGCGGTACACATCGTTCACCGCATTGGCATCTGTCACGCCAGCCGTGGTGGTCACGCCACCGGAGGTGGTGTTCACACTGGTGGTGAACGCTTGACCCGTGGTGTAGTACACCCACTCTTTGCCCACAAAGGTGGGGGCATTACCGCCACCCGCTGTGTTGGCCGTTGTGGCACTTGCGCTGACCAAGGCACCTGGCGTTGACAACGAGGCCGATTGCCAGCTTGCCGTGGTCAAACCAGAGGCATTGGGGTCGCTGTCGAGGAACAAGTTCAATGCAAGTTGCGCTGTCGCATCTTTCCACTCAGAGGATGTTTTTCCTGAAACGGTGTTCGCGGCTTCGGCGCGCACACGGAACTGCGTGGTGTTGCCGTAGGTTGTCGCCACATTGGCAATACCGTCGGCCACATTCAGCGTCACACCTGTCGCAGTAAAGGCACCGGTGCTGGTGTTAAGCCCATTGGCACTGGTCAAGGTGGTAAGCACCGTTTCTCCGGCATCCAAGGCACCGTTGTTGTTTTTGTCTAAATACAACTTGACTTGGTCTACCCCCTGCCCCACTCCCACCTGACCACTGAGGGTCAAGCCCGTCAGGCTGGTGGCTGTTGGACTCGACAAAGCCAACACGTTATCGTTGTTGATAGCACCGTTGTCGCTGGCATCTGCCAAATCGAGCGACCAAGGCATTTGTGGACGATCTTCATAGGTCAAGGTCAGGCTGTTGGCCAGCACGTTGCTGGTGTACAGATTTCCGGCCACATCCGTCACTTGGTAAACGGTACTCACCCCTGCTTGGACGGCTTGGAAACTACCCGGTGTAACCGTGATACTGGCCGTGCTGTCCGCATTTTCACGGGTAAAGGTGGCCGTCGCCGTCCAAGTGGTGGCATTCACTTTGGTTAAGGTAGACAAGCCACTCAATGTGCCCCCAAGCGTGACCACGTCGCTGCTGGTGAAGCCTGTGGGCGTCCAGTCGCTAGGAACGGTGAAAGTAAAGGTAACGGGAGTAGCCTGCCCGCTCGCCACGGCGGTGTTGCCCGCCGTGATGACAACGGCAGGCGTCTCGGCATCCAAAGCTGGTGTCCAGTAAGCACCATTGCCGGGGTTACCTTTGGCATCGTTGTAAGTGCGAGCTGCCACTTGCACACTGGGCGCTGCCTCAACACGGTTACGCGTGAAATCGGCGGTGTACACCTTGGTATCCGCTGTGGCTGTGAAGTTGCTGATATACCCACCTGTCACACTCAAGTCACTGGCATCGAAACCTGTAGGTGCATTGGCAAAGCTAAAGCTCAGAGTATGCGTGGCACCATAGGTCAGTGCACCGCCTGTGGTGTCGGCAATACTCAACACATCCCACGTGGTTTTGCCACCACTCCATGCGGCAGACGATGCGGATACGTTGCTGGGACTGGTCACGGCCCCTGTGGACAACATCAACGAAGGTGCTGAGTTGCTATTGATGCGTTCAAAATCCACCAAATATTCGTTGGCTCCTGCGCCCGCGCGCAAGTTACGCGCTACACCACCGACGACGTAAAAATCGCTGACGCTAAAGCTAGCTACGTTGATGGCTTGCGAGAAAGCGATTTTGAGTGTGGCTACATCGCCTACCGCCATGCTGGCACCATTACTGACGCTACCCGTGTTAACCGTGATGGTGGGTGTCGGGGCGTTGGCATCGGTCGCGTTCCATGTGGCAGGCAAACTGGTACTGCCGTCCGAAGTCAAGACATTCGCACTCAGGAACACACCAACCGGCACAGTGGCGCTGGCAGCTTGAGTTCGGTTGAAGTTCACGGTATAGACCTTGGGGTCGGCCGTGACCGTGAAAGCGCTCAAACTACCACCTACAGCACCCAAATCACCCACGGTGAATGAGCCCCCCGTTGGGGCCGTGTCGAACGTGATGGTCAACACATCAGGGGTGCCCACTACCGGCGTATTCGTGGCTGCCGTGATGGTGGCATGGGTCACCTGGGTGGGCTGTAGGATCAAGGTCCCGCCTTGGCCGCTGCGTCCTAAATTAATGCCAGTAAAGCTAGCCAAACCTTCACTGCTGACTGTGGCCGTACTGACCAAGACACGGTCGGTACCCACCAAGCGGGTGAGTACAGCGGTGTCGCCCCCTGCCAATCCTGTGGCGTTGACTACGAGCCCCTCCAGCTGAGTGGTACGTCCATCGTGTGCCGTGACGTCTTGCACGCCACTGGATGCCCCCGTGTCACCAGCCGTAGCCAAACTCAACAGGTTCAAAGTGCGGTAACCATTGGCACTTGCTTGACCCATCACATAATTGTTCAATGCCAAACCGGCAGAGCGCAGGTAAGGCCCCGCATTGCCACCATATACATAGCTGTAATCTGGACGCGTCGACAGCAACGTACCCGTGGAAGTTCCGATATCCTGCACATAAGAAGAACTTGAGCCATCAAAGCCTACGACTTGCCCACTGGCTGTGTCCTCGAGGAACGTAGATCCTGCATAACCGTTTTGACTATTGCGCCCACCGTAAACGTAGTAGGCCATGCGACTGCCATCTGCAGAAATATCCCAGGAGTTTTGGCGTATCAGGTTTTTACGGTCAGCAACGCTGTTGATGCTGGCGGAGTCGAACAAGGTGGTTGCAGCGGGTATGCCTGTTGATGCCGCAAAGTTGGTGATGGGCGCATTGGCCACTTGGCGCACCGGGCCACCCCAAGTGCCAGTTGTCATGCTGACACTGTACAAGTCGCCTAACTGGCTACTTGTGGTAAAGCCGGTGATGAAGGGGTCATCCGCTTGAAGCTGGGCTTGCGTCCAAAACATAAATTTGGTGACACCCCCTTGGGTGTAGAAGCGACCACCGCCGGTGCCAGAAGCATAGTTGCCTGCGGCACTGTTGTATTTGGACACCAACACCGGGGCGGCGGTGATGTTTTGCGTGTCCGCGATGTACACATCGTACAAACCATTGGTGTCAGCACCCACCTCAGCCTTGTCGGTCGCAAAGGCCACGTAGCGACCATCGGCACTAACGTCAAGCACCAAACCTCCGGGGCCTGATACACCGGTGCCATTGCTTAGGCGATAGATCTTGTAGGGGTTGGCTGCGTCGTAGTCCGTCGCACCGGTATCCGTGCGTTTGATGGCTACAAAGGCATCCACACGGTTCGCAGTGCCAGTGCCAGTATTCGTGTCGGTTGTGGCTGCGGTGTAGTAACTGTTACTTAGCGGGGTATAGAGCGCGTTGCTAAAGTCATACCCTGTTTGGAAAATTACCGTACTGGCATCACTGCTGACTTTGAGGTCATACAAAGGCTGGGCTGTGTTGTCCCCCGCTAAACGGGCGACGTACACAAAAGCATCTGCCGCAGTGGCGGCCTTAGACACATCGCGCAATACGATGGTGTTGTTGCTGTAGGCGTTGTCGAGGTTGCCGTCGGCATTGGCATCTTTGGCTGAGGCTGCGTATTTGCTGCTGGTAGTGGCTGGCTGTGACGCTATTTGGAACACCTCAAAAGCCACATACTGACCATTGGCGGAAGGAGCCACCGAGCGCACCGATTGGTTCATCAGCGCTTGCGCATTGACATCGGTGGGGGCGCTGAGATATTGGGTTTCACCGGTGCTGAGGCTTTGACGATACAACTGAGTGCCTGTGATGTACAGCTCCCAGTCTTGACCGCCGCTGCTCATCATGCCAACAGGTGAAGACAATTGAGGTAACGCTCCCTCGAGTTGATAGGTTGAGTCCACACCCAGTACGCCGGCTGAGATGGTTGGCATGGTCAGCTTGGCCAGCGTGGTGCTGGTGGCTGTGTCGACTACTGCTGTTGCAGCGCTCAACGCAAAGGACTTGCTGGTAGCTGTCCAGTCGATTTTTTGTCCCGGTTGGTACGTCACACCATCCACTTCATAGGTGTAGCGGATATTGCTGATGTTTTGTGACACGGGCATCGGCAAGATCACTGCACCTGCAAAGTAGTTGTTGTAGGTTCCCGTCCCGCTCACAAAACCGCCATTCACCATGGCGTTAGAACCTACGGCTAAGGTTGCAGCCCCACCGGTATTGTTGTAATACAAGGCTTCGCCAGCATCAAACTTGTTGTTGTTATTAGCGTCTTGGTACACCATGCTGAGCTTGATGGTGTGTGAGACCGTGTCGCTATTGGTAATTACTGGCGCCCCTCCAACTGTCGCGGGTGTGAACACCAAGCTGCGTGTGTCATAGCCGCTTTGCGCCGTCGCAGACGACGTGGCGGCGTTGAAATACGAAGCCGCTGTGCGCGAAGCGCTGACAAAGGTACCTAAGGCGCGGCCATTGACCACGTTGACCGTGGTGACTGGCGATGAGATGGAGTTGGCAGACCCGATGTCGTTGGTAGCAAAAACCCCCACTGTTGCGGTGGACGTACTGGTACCTAGATTGACACCCGTAAAGGTATGGCTCAGCACGCTGCTGCCGCTGGTTTTGGTGACTGCGTCGGTGGCCAACACCGTGTCTGTGCCTGCTGTGTAGACGCCATCGCTGTTGATGTCTTTGTAGAGTGTGAGGCCGACAATGTTTTGCCCTGCTTTGTATGCCACTATAAAGTCCAATGCGCTGCCGTTGCTAACCGTGGCATCGTTGCCGTAGTAGCCACCTTGGGTACCCGCATCCGACGTGCTAGCCATCATCAAACTAGAAGGTGCTGCGGGCGCAGGTGTTGGATCACGATACACAGTGAGTTCGTTTTGAATCACATTGCCCGTGAAGGCCACGCCTGTGGTGGCATCGACCACTTGGTAGGTGCGCTGCGTGATGACCCCTGTGTTGTCATAGAAACCAGAGACCGTGAAGTGCGCCTTGCCATCCGCCCCCACAGTGACCGTGGTGCCCGACACATCGGTGTAGCTGCTGTTGGTATTGGTTTTTTGTTGCAGCTTGACGCTCTTGCCCGCCAGCAAATAGCTGGCGGTCAGCGTGATGTCGGCGGCACTGGTGAGGTTGTCATAGGCGCTCGGGTCAAACACCCCAGCGGTGGCAGCCGTGTCACTGCTGGTATCCAAATCCAACATAGACAGGCGGCGTGTGTACAAGTCGGTCAAACCGTTGGTATCTGCTACCGGATTGATCTTGGAAGATGTCGTTATTAACACGCTCTTGCCATCAGGGCTCAATGCACTGTAGGAACCGCTTGCAACAGTGCCATCAGAAAACGCACTGACCGTCAGACTTTCTTTGGCGCTGATATTACGCACATAAGTCACACCGTTGTAATTAAACGATACGGTGTTGCCATCGGTGCTGATGCTGCCATTGACACCACCTAACTGCACATCATTGGTATCTAAGGACACCCGCACTGCCGAGCTGAGCGAGGGTGCAAGTGCTCCATTGCTGGTGAGGTTGCGTACAAACACATCTAAAGCCGCATTGGTGTCGTTAGCCACCAGATCGGTTCCCATTGACGTAAAAATAATTTGATCACCATCGGGTGAAAACCGTGCGTCAGTGCTGTAATTGTTCGCCGCTAAACCGCTGGTATTGGCAGAAACCAAACTCCATTTTCCAGAAGTACGGTCATACAACACGATTTGATTAACGCTGCCACTGGCCACCAAAGCGCCACTGCCATTCACCCCGACCACGCCTTGCGCTAAGACATAACGACCATCCGCGGTCACATCTTGCAAACTCACTGCTGTACTTAAGTTGGTGAGGCGCGATAAGTCATATTTACTGGTACCGCTATTCCAGACGCCAACAAAAACGTCACTACCCGCTCCATTGTTTTCGCTGCCGACGGTTGCAAAATCTTGCGTATCGCTACGTCCAGCAGTGCCACTGACAAACTTCACACCGGCTGAAGTAAATACGACCACTGAAGCATCGCTACTGACTCGTGCGGAACCACTGTTGGTTGAAGTTCTTAGACCAGCCGCATCTAAAGCGGTAGCCACAATGCGAACGGCCCCTGTGTCCATGTCTTTGAGAACCAACGAATCCACATATGACGCTGATTGAGACAGAATAAATTGCGCACTGCTAATCTTGCCAGCACCAGTATTTGTGGCATCCCGAATTTCGATAGTCGTGGTGGAGCCTGCCGTAAAGCTGGTCGCCGCTAACGCGACATACCCATTGGCATCTACCGTCGCTGCAGAACTAATGCTGGTGGTACCGTTCCACAACTGTACCGATGCACCAGGTGTGAGACCGCGAGCATAGATCCCTACTCCGCTGGCTGCACTTGGACTAGTCCAAGAGGCTTGACCATTCACGGTGGCATAGTCTGTGTCAAGCAAGGCGTTTCGCGCACCTTGTACGCCCATAGCGACCCACCGACCTGTACTGCTAGCAGTGAGTGAATCGGCCGCTTGATACAGATCACTTGCAGTAGATGCGGCACCTGTGAAATTAGCGACAGAGGCCAGTTCATATTTGCCTGTGCTGAGATTAATGCGATATGCATCTCGCAAACTTGCATCGGTGTCGGTCGGTGCGAGTTTGTTGGTTGTGGTCAACAATGCATATTTGGCAGTGGGTGTACCACTGGCGGTGTTATCGCTGGTCCCGAACCAATTAATAACCGAAGAGTAATAACCACTGGCAGTACTGAGCGTGGCATCCAAGGACAAAGGTTCAAACTCTGTCCAGCTGGGCGATTGTGTATTAACCTTCAAACCACCCACTGCAAATTGTGCAAAGCTTGTGACGGCGGTTGCACCCGCGATGTCTCGGAAATCTGCCACGTTGGTCCCGCTTCCCAAAGCCAAACTATTGGCTTTGAACGTGACACTATTCGCTTGCAAACCATTGGGCAGCAAGGTATTGGCAGTAAAGGTTAAATAGTCAACACCCAAGGCAGATGTGGCATCGCCCGTTGCGGTGAGCGCATAGTCTACGCCGCTAATGGTGGCCGTGATTTGCACGGTTTTACCCGTTGCCAACAACACTTTGTTGGTGAAGTACACCTTGGCACTGAGCGCTTGTCCGTAGTAAGTGGTGCTGGATGTGACGTAGGCATTGTTGGTGTAGGTCGACGAGGGCGTGGTGGTGGTGTTGACGTTGTAAGACGTGTCGGCACCAAACGCATAACCCGAGGTGGTGTTGCCGACGTGGTCCAGAATGCCCGTCGAGTTGATCAAATCCAAACGTAAGCCCGTGCTGCTTAACCCTGCTAATCCACTTGCAACCACGTGCCACTGTGTGGCCAACCCATTGACATCGGTGTTGGTGGCCGTAGCAACCAATGCAGGAACGGCACCTGTAATTGCACCGCCTGAAGCATTGCGGAGCCCAAAGTTGCTGCCAGTGACACCTTTAACACCCTCTGCAAAGGTGACATCAAAACTGACGGTTTGATTGCCATAGTCAAAGAAGTAGGTATTGCCTATGCCGGCATTGCTGTTGACGTTGACATAGCTGCCTGGCAATACAGAGACTGAAGGGGCTTCAAGTGCTGCAGCGCCTGTTGTTGCGCGCGTGAAAGTAGCTTGATACGTATTACCGCTATATAACGAGATAGCACCAATCGAACCGCCAGTGACTGTGACATCTGAAGCATCAAACCCTGAAATAGCAGCACTGAACACAAAGTAAACGGTAGCAGTGCTGGTATTCCAATTAGCTGAAGTGAACGACACTGTGGGATACGCCAAACCATTGAAATCAGTGGCTGTAGGGCTCCAAGCCGCAGGTGCGCTGGGGTTGCCATTGGCATCGGTAAACGCACCAGCTTTGACGAGCAAGCTGGGAGCAACCTCACCCGTACCCGAGCCCACCGCGTTACGCGTGAACGTCAGGGTGTAAACCTGTGGATCGCTGGTAGCGGCAAAACCTGTAACCGTACCGCCGGCATAAACCAAATCTGTTACATCAAAAGTGCCTGTACCAACAGAAACAGGTAACGTGATTTTGATCACAGTAGAAGCGCCTGGCAGAAGCGCCGTGGTGTTAGCACTGATGATGGGGGCGGACACCTGTAATTCGTTTTTGCTCAGCCATGTATCGGTTTGGAACGCGCCGTCCACCACACTGCTGCTGCCCGTGACAATGCCGCCTGCGTTGATCGTGCCCGACAGCGCGTCCACCGTATAAACCTGCTTGTTGACAGCATCAGCCACGCTGTAATCCATCAGCGCAACCGAGTTGCCTGCGTTGTCAGTGATGTTGCTGTTGGCTTTGACGTTCAGGCGCAGTTGGCTGGCGTCGACCACGCCAGAGAGACCACCCACCACGACGTTGTAGACATTGCTGCCGGCAGAGCCTTGCAAGGTGGCACTGACGTAGGTCGCACCAGAGATGGCCGTCCCCGTACCATCCGTCACCTGGAACTGGTTAGCCGCCACGGTAGATTCTTTGACCGTGCCATCGAACGTCACTTTGAAGGTGACGGTGCCGGCCTTTTCGGCAATGTTGATGTAGTCGTCGGTTTGGTACGTGCCATTGACCACACTGGTGGTGACGCGCTCGATTTTGTTGATCAACGACGCAACACCATCCACCTTGTGGCTGGCTTGGGTGGTGTCGAGTGCTGTGCTGCTCACCAAGACGGGGTTACCTGACGAGACACTACGAATTGAGCCCCCATTGAAATCAAGCGCATTGTCTTGAAGCGCAATGCCGTCGCTGTCAGTGACGCCTGCGGTTACGATGTAGCGGAAGGTGAGGCTGCTGGTGCTTGTACCGGAAACGTAGGTGGCGTAACGGCTGATGCCATCACCGAAGTCCGCCAGTTTCAGGCGAGGCGTGCCGTTGGTGGCGTCCACATTCACAGCGGCACTGGTGGTGACGGTGAAGTCGATGTTGTCACCCGCTTTGTAGGTGCTAGCCAACGCAGGGGTAGTCGCAATGGCCATTGTGCTGATGCCAGGGGCCAATGAATCAACAATTACGGATGTGTTGTCAGCCACCAGTGCGTGGGTAATGATGGCGGTGTTACCTGCCGTGTCTTGAATGGTGCTGCCACCCGCAGGGATGGTCAACGCATTGGCTGTGATGGCCACGCCGTTGGCATCGGTCAAACTGGCTTCGACGGTGTAGTGGAACTTCAGCTTGGTCGCATCCAGCGGGTCCACTTGGTAGAACTTGGCCTGCTTGGTGGTGCCGTTGATGTTCAGGTTGATATAAGGCTCGCTGCCGGAGACGGCATTGACCGCCATGGCTTCGTTGAAGGTGGCGACGACTTCGATGATGTCGTTGTAGACGTACTTACCCCCTAAGCCTGAGCCTGTTCCCGTGGTGAAAGCCAGTATGGGTGAGGTAGGTGCCGTGGTGTCGATGACGGGCAGTGCTGTGGTGTCGATGTTGGCGATGGCGCCTGTATAGGTGAACGGGTTGCCTGCGGCATCGAAGATACCGTTTGTCAGCGCAGTTTTAAGGGCGCTCTCCACAATCGCCGCTTGTCCGTTTTGGCCGCTGGCTGCAATCGTGTAGGTCAGCGTACGCGTACTGGTGCCCGCTGTTCCGCTCCACGCGGCGCTCACACCTGTGCCGCCTACCGTGAAGATCGTGTTGTCGGTGCCGCTGGTCAAGCCGTTCACGTTGCCGTCAAACGTGACGGTCAGAGTGATGGTCTCGGTTGGACTGTTACCTGTTGTGCCTGCAGCGGTTGTGGTTGCGGTGACGGGCACGATCGTGGCATGCAACGTCGGCGCCAACGTATCGAGGCTGAAGTCACCGTTCGTGCTCGCCGTCGCAGGGTTGCCACTCGTGTCCGTCGCCGTCACGCTCGTCGTGACTGCGCCTTGACCCAAGGTCGTGATGTCTGCTGCCAACAACGCCACAGCTTGCGCCGCACCGGTGCCTGTGCCCGACTTCGTCACGGTACCCGAGGTCCCTGTGAACGTCACCGTCCATGCAGCTCCGCTCTCAGCAGTCACGCTCGTCACACCTACTGCGTTCGTTGACTCCGTCAAGTTCACCACAGCACCTGCTGCTGTGTTGGCCAATGCCACTGAAGGGGCTAACGTGTCATAAGCTTGGATGCCTTGCATCGCAGCAACGTTGCTAATGCTGTTGCTATTGATGGCCACGCCCGCCGCAACGTCGACGGTGATGTTGCCAGCATTGGTGTTGGCGTTTGGTGTCACCACCAAGGTGTAATGCGTAGCATCCACAGCCACGAACGCACCTTTGGAGCCGCCTGCGACAGTGACATCGTTGATGTCAAACCCTGTCATGGCTTCGCTGAAGGTGAAGGTGAACATGACCGTATCGCCTGCTCTGAGGGTGCCAAGCATGTTGTCGGTAATGGTGACCGTCGGGCTGTTGGTCACGTCGATGCTGACGGCTTGCGTGGTGGCGTTGCCTGCGGCATCTGTAGCGATGACGTTGATATTTTGTGTCGCCGTGGCCGTTGGGCTGGCTTTGTAAGTGACCACACCTGCGGCACTGATGTTGAACAAGCCGGCATTTGTGCCCGAGAGGGTGTAGGTAATGCCTGCATCGTTTGCACCGCCACTGTCTGTGGCATTGGCGTCATACACCGTGGAAGATGTGCTAGCCCCAACCGCAACAACGGCTGTACTGCCGCTGCCGAATACAGGTGCGGTGGTATCAATCACCGGCAATGCAGTGCTGTCGATATTGGTGATGCTGCCAGAGTAGGTGAACACATTGCCTGCTGCATCGGCGATGCCCGCGACTAGGGCAGTTTTGAGGGCCCCTTCGTCAATCGCGGCTTGACCGTTGTCGACTGCGGCAATGGTGTAGGTCAAGATGCGCGTGGCTGTGCCTGCTGTGCCGCTCCATGTCGCGCTCACGCCGGTACCGCCCACTGTGAAGATGCTGCTGTTGGTGCCGCTGGTCAACCCTTCGACGTTGCCATCAAACGTAACGGTCAAAGCAATGGTCTCGCCTGCGCTATTGCCTGGTGTGCCAAGCACGGTGGTGGTGGCCGTCGCGGGCACTGTGGTGGCGTGCAAGGTGGGGGCGATGGTGTCGATGTATTCACCACTCAGCGTGACAGCGGTGGTAGCCGCACTTTCGTTGCCGTGTGAGTCGATCAAGATCAAGCTCGCCGGAGCGGATGCACCATCTGCTCGGCTGTTGTCACCCGCACCCACGGTGTAGGTGACGTTGTAAGTGCCGTCGCCGTTGTCATGAAAACCCGTGACCGTGCGACCGTTGAACGTAGACCCTGTTTTAAGACTCAAGCCTGTTTCATTGCTACCCGCTGTCAGTGTCAAGGTGACGGCTTCGCCGACACTCCAAGCACCGTCGGCCAAGCTCACGCTGCTGATGGTGGGGGCACTGACATCAATGGTGACGGCTTGGCTAGCTGTGCCTGTGCTGCCGTAAATGCCCGTGAAGCTAGCTGCGAGTGTTTGTGATCCAGTGGTCAGGCTTTGCGCGTCGAGCGCAGGGATTGACGTGCTCCATGTGCCATCCGATTGCACGGTGGCTGTGTAGGTATGCGAATTGAAAGTGAAGCTGACCGTGCCACCGACTGCGGTGTTTGTACTGCTATTGACAGGGTGTGGATCGGAGACACTACCGCTAACCAGAATGCTGGCGTTGTGCTCGGCGACATTGATGATGTTGTCGCCTGTGATGCTGCTGATCACAACGGTAGGTAGTGATGCCTTGACCACCAATTCGCCAGTGCTGACATCCGTTTTAGGAGTGCTGTACCCCACAGCGTTGACGCTCACGCCCACGTTGTAAACGCCATCGACGGTGAGCACGCTGGCAGGTGTAGCTAAACTCCAAGTTTTAGTGCTCGCGGTGTATGACAAGGGGTTAGAGCCTATCGAACCCAGTGTCAAGCTATACGTTTGCCCACCGACAGAAACCGAGAATTCGTCGCCAGTGTCCAAGGCGATGTATGTGCCGGGCGTCGTGGCAGATTCTTTTTGAGCCAAACCGCTGAGGGTGGGCGTATAGGTGTTGGTATTGAGGGCTTGAATCGTCGGGACATCAGGGAGCGCGATGCGCACTGCCAAGCTTTGTGTCGCGGGCGTTGCAGGGTTGCCATTGACGTCGCTCACGTTGACTGCGATGGTGTAGTCGCTGCCATGCACCAGTGCGTCAACCACAGTTTTTGCCAATACAACACTCCATACGCCAGAGCTGGTCACGCTGCCGCTGTACGTAGCGCTATTTAACGTCAACGAGACTGGTTGACCCACCTCAGCTGTGGTGGTTCCAGTGATGGTCCACGTATTTGCTGTGTCAATTTGGTCCAGTTCGGCGCGGTTGAGCACGTTGTCAATATCTCCAGAAACGCCTGCGCCGCCCGTCAAAGTGTTGATACCCACGGTAGGAGCGGTGACATCCACCGTGACGGTTTTACTGGCTTGTGCAGCGGCGTTGCCACTGGCATCACTGACACTGGCTGTGACCGTGGTGCTCCCTGTGGCTGGCACATTGGCGCTGAGGAAGGTGGTTAACCAAACACCGTTCAGAACGGTGGCTGTTTGGCTATGCCCTCCCCATACCACTGTCACTGACTGGGTGTTCTCAGCCGTGGTCGTACCGCTGATGGTGACGCCAGCGGTTTTGTCTGCGATGTTGACAATGTGGTTAGCAGAAATGATGTTGTCGATACTCAGGGTCGGACTGTTGGCATCGATGCTCTCGCCAGACAACACAACGTTGGTGGTGGCCACGCTGCTATTGCCATTGGCATCGGTCAAGACCAAGTTGGCGGGGACGGTGTCGCCATCCAGGTGATCGGCATCACCCTCTACGACGGTATAGGTGGCGGTGTAGGTGCCGTTTTGATTGTCGGTAAAGCCTGTTACAGCACGGCCATTAAAAGTAGATCCCGATCGGAGGGTCAAGCCAGACTCACCCGCGTTGATGGTCAACGCAACGGTGTTGCCAACTATCCACGTGCCATTAGCCACGGTGACACTGCTGATGATAGGAATATGGGCGTCAATGCTTTCGCCAGACAAGGTGATGCTGGTGGAGGCTGCACTTTCGTTGCCGTGGGTGTCGACCAAGATCAAATTGGCGGGAACTGCTGAATTGTTCGCACGGTCAGTGTCACCCGACTGCACGGTGTAGGTAACGGTATAGGTGCCGTCGTTGTGATCAATAAAACCAGTGACCGCTTGGCCGTTAAAGGTAGCACCAGACTTGAGGGTCAAACCGGTTTCGTTGCCTCCAGCGGTGAGGGTCACGGCAACGTTGCTGCCAACTTTCCATGCGCCATCCGCCACAGCGACGCCACTGATGGTGGGTACGTTAGCATCGATGCCTGGAGCGCTGGCTGCCGCCGGCGCCGTGGTATAGGCCACATTGCTGCTGTTCGCGCTGTTGGTCAATACAACGCTGACGGGAATTTGTGACGCGTCAAGGATGTCAGTATCGCCTGCAGCCACGGTATAGGTGACGGTGTAGGTGTTGTTGTGGTTGTTAGTGAAACCGGTCACCGCTTTGCCATTGATGGTGATACCGCCATTGGTGTAATCGGCTTGGTCTGCACTGATGGTCATGTCCAGCGTGTCGCCGATTTTGAGAAAACCGGTGGTTCTGTTGAATGTGACACCATTAATGATGGGCTCTGAACTGAGGGTGATGTTGAAGTCTTGGTGGGTCGACAAACCACCGCCATCGGTAGCCGTGACGCGCACTGCAAGCACGCCACCTGAGGTGGGGTTGCCGCTGAAAGTTAAGGTGCCATCGCTGTTGACGGTGTAAGTCAACCAAGTTGGTAACGCCGAGCCATCGCTCAGGGTGGCGGTGTAGCTGAGCTGACCATTGACCCCGGCATCCACATCGTTGAACACGCTGGTGCGAAGGACTGGTGTGGTGAAGCTGTCAACAGCACCACCGACTTGGAAGGTTGGGTTGGGAATGGTGCCGATCGTGGTGGGGACTTCGTTGACATCGGTGAGATCGAATGCGTAAGACGTACTGACCGAAGCTGGTGTAGCGCCACCCGAGGCGACCACATTAACGTCGTAATGGGTTTTGGCTTCGTAGTTGAGGACCACACCTGCTTTGAGGTAGAGGGCATCTTTACCTGTGGTGGCGTCATGAACAATTTCAAAGCTGGCTGCGTCTGCGCCGGTCAGGCTGAGTACATTGGTGCCTTGGCCGTCGTCAATGACACTGATGTCGGCGACTTTTCTGTGCGCGGTTGTGTCTGTGTTTTCAGCCAAAGTGGTAAAGGCTGTGTTTTGCAACACCACGGCGGTCGGGGAATCGTCCGTTTGGTTTAGAGAGAAAGTGCGCGTGGCTTTGGTAGTGGTGGCGTTTGCCAAGGTGGCTGTGGCGGTGATGTATTTGGCACCGTCTGATCCGAGCGCTGCGAGGTCGGCTGTAGACAGGGCGTACGTCCACGTTGTGCCCGAGACATTGGCATCTACCGTTGCTTGGCCATTCAAGTCCAAGCTCACACGGGTTGTACCTGTGGCAACCGTACCCGTGAGCGTCAGGGAAGCGACTTCACTTGCATCGACCACGTTGTCACTGGCAATGTCTGCTACCGTGAGGCTGGTACTGCCATACACTGCAGCCAAAGTGTCGGAAACGGCGCTGATCAAAGCAGACGCACCACCAGCGGTGTTGCCAGATGCGAGGATGGCACCGGCTAGCAGATTGGCCTGCGCAGTAGCACTCAAGACGGCTGTCGCATTTGTGCCGCTTATGGCGATTTTTAAATCATTGATGGTGGTTTGTGCGCTGCCGCCATTACGCTCGTTTACCAAGTCAAGACCAGACAGCGACGCCAATATCGCACCAATTTTTCCGGAAGCAGTGGTGCCATCAAACGTGCCATCGTTGGTCACGTCGGGTGCGGTGGTGGTGATGGCTTTAACGCCAAAAGAGTGCTCAACCGCATCCACGGCATTGGTGACGGCGGCGGTGTCCGCCACAGTCCCTGAACCGTCAGCCGCCAAGCCTGCTTTTTGTGCGGCGATGGTGGTCAAAGGGTTGATATTGAGGGTCATGGCGCCGCCATTGGAGATGCCCACGCTCAACAGCGTTGCATTGAGGTTTTTGCTCGCATTAGTGGCTTCGTCGGTGTAGTCGTTGCCTGTCGTGCTATCCACCACTTTGGCAATGATGACTTCGCCTGCGCCTACTTTGAGGTTTTTGCTGAAGTGACCTGTCGCATCAACATCGGTTGGTGTGGTGTCCAACAACACGCCAGCTTTGTTGTAAAAATTAACCTTCAATCCGTGACCGGCAATGACGTTACCTGCTGTAATGAGACCAGAGACCACCGTTTCTGTTGATACGACTGCCGCACTAGACGATCCCAACGTCGAAAGCGCAACTCCCATAAAAGCTATGCCACCCAAAATAGAAGATGAAACGAGCGGCAACATGCCCGCAGCCTCGGAGTCCGATGATGCCCCAGTCCCCGAGATACCCACAGCAGCGTGGTCCGTTGCTGAAGATTCACTCGCATAGTTCCACGATACCTCACCAAAGGATGCACCTTGCGTGGTGTAAAAATCGGTCACCTCAACCAACACTTCTTCGCCATCTTTAATGAGCAAATTGTTGCCCACTTGCTTGAGTTTTAGATCAGCTTGACTGGCTTTGCTTGCCTTGGGTGTGCGGTGACTGACATCCCCCTGGCCTTCAATGGTCACAAAAATTTTCGAGCCAGGAGGAACGCTTACCTGCACAGGCTTACCTGCGGGTTTGAGCATCGTGTTTTTAGTCTCAACACCTTGGTCAGATTGGGTGGTGATGGTGATAATTTGTTGCATGACTGCTCCTTGCGTTACCGGGGGAAATTAGGTTGTGATGTGTTTGAGGCGTCTTCGGTGTAGAAATACACACCTAAACGCAAGCGCTGATGCCCACCGTTGGGCTCATCGCGTTCGCTCAATGAAATGGCTTCTGGGCCAATGGCTCGAAGGGCTTGCATCCACCACACACGGGACATGGCGTGGATGGTTTCGACTGACTCTGCGCTGAGGCCATCGGCCGAAAGACATTGCTCTAAATATTTGGGGCTGCTACCTATCTCTAGGTTACTGAGACAGGTCAGCATGTGGTCGCGCACAGCCCCAGTCACATGCACGACGCTTTCTTGTGTATCGAGGTTAGGTAAACCAATTTCACTAATGAGCTCGACGATTTGCGCGTCGACTTTGACAAGGCCTCGACGTACTAAGTCTTGCAACAGCAAACGAGTAGACAGACCAGGGGTGGTGAAGCGACTTTGGATGACTTTAGTCAATTCAAAAAAACTTTCTTTGCCGCCTTTGAAAGGCAACCGCTTTGGCAGACCCAACGCCACCCAGCGCGCAACAACTTGGCTCGCAGGATTGATTTCTTCGAACAACTGAAAATCCCTTTCGGCGACTAAAGCGTTGTTTGCTACTTTGAAAGCATCGATGTCGTTTTTACTCAAACCACTGATCAACCCAAATGCCGCACCTGTGGGTTTGAGTTTTTTCTCATTTATTTCTTGCTGCGCTGCAGCGAAAAACAATGGCTTCACGATGCGGCTGAATTGGCCATAACCAATGCCCAAACGCACACACCATCGCACGATAGGCAAGACTAAAGCTTGCAAGCTCTGATATCCGAGGACGGGTGTTATGGGCATGGTTTAATTGTTCATAAATAAATTAAATGTTAGTTTTATTTAATTCTTTTATAGGAACTTAATTCCGACAAACGTCCATGGATTAAGTTACCGCTCGCCCATTGATTGGCTAAACGTTTTGGAAATCGGCTTTGTGAGGTAGCTCAGCACCGTGCGCTCCATAGCTTTGATTTCCACGCTGGCTGTGAGACCGGGACGCATGTGAATTTCATTGGCTTTGTCGCCTTTGAATTCAGAGCCCGTGATGCGTATGCGCACGCGGTAGTACATGAAGGGGCCTTGGCGGGTCTCTTCGGTCAACACGTCGGGGCTGATGTAGCTGACCTTGCCGTGCAGTGCACCGAAGATGGATGAGTCGTAGGCATCGAGCTTCACACTGGCATCTTGACCAATGGCAACAAAGGCAATGTCAGCGGGAGGGATTTTGGCTTCGGCAATGAGGTTGTCGCCAGTGGGCAGTAGCTCCATCACCGTGTCACCGGCGCGCACCACTCCACCCAAAGTGCTGACTTTGATGTTGTTTACTACAGCATCGACTGGGGCGACTAGCTCGGTGTGCTCTAGCACTTGGCTGCGGTCACGCAGCTGTTCAACTTGTGTACTCAACTCTTCTTGCGCTTTTGTCATTTCAGCCTGTGCATCTTGAAAGTACTTGTTTCGCTTGCCAGCCAACTGAGCTTTGATGTCGGCTACGCTACGCTGCAGGCGCAGTATTTCGGCACGGCTTACATCACCCGATGCTTCTAACTGGCGATTAATACGCAGCTCGTCCTCGCCCAGCCCCAAGATATCTTGCAGCGCATGGATGTCGTCATTAAATGCAGTTTGACGTTTGTTGTAGAGGTCGGTTTGGTTGCGGATGTAGTCGGTGTAGGTGAGTAGCTCTTTGTCAAACACCAAAGGTTTGCCATACACCTCGGCATGCAGGCGCGCAAGAGTGATGTTTAAGGCAGCGACTTTGGCACTACTGTCAGACACAGCTGCAGCGGCACGTTCCTTTTGCAAAGTGGCTAACAACTGCCCTGCTTTGACCACGTCGCCCTCTTTGACATGCAACTGTGTGAGCACACCACCATCCGATGACTGCACGAGCTGAGTGCGTTCAGCCGCAATAATTTGCGCTTGAGCGCGGGTGACTTGGTCAATCTTGCCGACAGACGCCCACAGCACCAACAGCAACAGCCCCCCCACCATGACACGAATGCTCCAACGTGCACGCAAAGGTGCATGCAAGTCGTGCGTGCTGGAAGAGGCGGTAGTGTCAACCGCTGACTTAGGTGAGGCGAATTCGACCACACGTTCAAAAAAATCTAGAGTAATTTGCAAGGCCCGCATGAGGCGTTGTAATTGACGTTGTTTGAAGTCGGGTTTGACTTCGACGTCGGTGATGCCGTCGTCGATGGGAGTTTTGTCTGGCGTGGTCATGTGGGAGAGGCTTCGGTTGCAGATGTGCCTGTGGCTTGTGCAGCTTGCGCCGCAGCTTGTTGCTGCGCGTTGTTTTGTTGGATCTGTTGCAGCACGGCGTCACGCGGGCCGTCGAGCACGATGCTGTTGCCTGCGATGACGATGATGCGCGTGACCAATGGCAAGACACTGGGCTTGTGCGTGACGATGACCATGCTTTTGCCCGCTTGCGCTTCTTGCGCTAACACTTGTAGACAACGGCGTTCTTGCTCATCGTCCATGGTGGCGGTAGGCTCGTCTAGCAGCATGACGCTGGGGCTGCACAACACCAAACGCGTGAAAGCAACCAGTTGCTTTTGCCCGCCGCTCAAACCTTTGCCACCTTCCATGATGGAGCGGTCTAGGCCCTTGGGATGGCTGGCCACAAAGCGGTCCATACCAGTGCGACGCATGGCGTTGAGCAGATCATCGTCACCGGGGTCAGGTAACCCGATGAGCAAGTTCTCGCGTAAGGTACCTTGAAACAAACGGTGGTCTTGCTGCAAGTAACCCACGTATTGGCTAACCACTTGGCGGTTAATGTGGGCGAGGTCTAGATTATCGAGCAGCACCCTGCCCTCTTGCGGGTGATACAGGCCACTGAGCAATCGCAGCAAGGTGGACTTGCCCGCACCGATAGGGCCCAAGATAGCAATGCGTTCTTGGGGTTGAATTTCTAGCTTAGGAACCACCAGTGCGGGCGGGTTGTCGCCATACGCAAACTTGATATCACTTAAGACATAGTGGCCATGAATTTGTGAAGGTACCAGCGGGCGGTCTGTGCCGTGGTGGTCGGTTTTGAGGGTGTAGAGTTTTTCTAAACCTTCGAGTGCAGCTTGTGCATGAGCGTGCTGCACCAGCAAGCCGGGGATGGCCATGATCGGGGCCAAAATGCGACCACTCAAAATAGAACTGGCTATCAAGGCGCCCATGGTCATATGACCTTGCATGACAACCAATGAGCCAGCCACCACCAAAGCTGCATAGCTAATTTGTTGCACGGTGGCAGATAGGTAACCAACACTCTCAGTCGCACCGCGCATTTTCAAATCGCTCTCGATAGTTTTACCGTTCACACCAATCCAGCGAGACAAAAACTTCCAGCCCCCCGAACCGGCTTTGATGGTCTCAATGCCCTCGACGGCTTCGACCAACAGACCGGTTTTCATGTTGCTCAGTGCTGCACCTTCTTTGGCTTGGCTCATGATTTTTTTACGAATCGAAAAACCAATGAGCAGCGCGATGCCACCAAATATCAATGGCACCACCGCCACCCAAGGGCTGGCGACCAACATGATGATCACGATAAAGATTACGGCCAAGGGCAAGTCGATGAGAGTGAATAAGGTGGAAGCGGTGTAAAAACCCCTAACCTGTTCGTAACCGCGCATTTGCCCCGCCAAACTGCCGACAGATGCGGGAATTTGGTCTACGCGCAACTGCAACAGCCGATTGAAAATTTCACGCGACAAGCGGTTGTCTAAGCCGACAATGACGTAGTCCATGATGTGCGAGCGGGCGTACTTCATAGCCAGTTCAATCAAAATGCTGAGCAACACCCCCAAGCTCAGAATGACCAAGGTGTATTCGCTACGCGTGGGAATGACACGGTCGTACACCTGCATGGAAAACAGCGAAGTGGCCAGCGCCAAAAATCCAATGAAGGCAGAGGCAACGCAAGCCTCGATCAACTCATGTTTGTAAAGGTGTAGAGCTTCTTGCACATGTGAGAAGAAGGTGAGCTTGGCGTCTTTTTTACCAAAGAAGCCAAAACCAAAACCTAAATCGACTGTCAGGCCCAAGCGAAGAATTGCGACTGAGTTTTTAAGGTATACCTCTTCTACCGGTTTTGGCCCTTTAGGGGTCATGACCACCCACAAGCCCAAAGGGTTGCGATCAACCACCACCCCCCAGCCTAGCTCGGGGGTGTGACACAACATGGGCAGGTGCACACGATCGGGTTGTTTGACGAGTTTGGGTTTGTTCAAACCCATGCGTTGGCAAATCGACGGCAAAGTTTGAATAGGCGGCAAGGGCTGCTCTAGCGCAGAAGCGCTGGCGTTGAGGCTGAGCATGTCAATGCTGCTGCCTTGCATTTGTGCCAAGCGTTGCATGGCCCACGCAAATTGCTGCAATGGGGTAGGCTCGGGTGCAGGTGCAGATGAGGTGGTGGATGCGGATGTGTTCATGGCAGTGCTTGACTTACTTCGGGTCTTGACCCATGCGAATTTGGAGACGGTACATAGAGCCGACCATGGAAGCTTGCGCGTCGGCTAAGGCGTATTGGTTTTGTGCCAGCTCGCGTACTTGGTTGAGCAAGTCTTGCCACTGTTTACGGCCCGCTTGAAACTGGCGCTGATACGACTCCAACACTAAGGCCGAACTGGCCACCGATTTTTCAAGTGCAGCAATGCGCGAGCGTGCGTTGACAAACTCTTCGCGGTCGTTTTGCAGGGTTTGCTGCATTTCGCGAATGGCGGCTTCCACAGCTTGTTCTGAACTGGCAATACGGGTGCCGATGGCTTGCGCTTCGACAAAATTAGAGAAGCCTGCACCAGGGGAATAGCGCAATCCGATAAAGGTGGTAGTGGATGTGTCGTTGCTTGAGGGAATCGTTCCAAAGGGTTTGTAGACGCGAGCATAGATTTGTGGGTAAGCCTCCGCCTGTTTGGAATCTAAGCGTCGACGCATTTGCAATACTTCAATGCGGGCTTTGGCAGACACAGGGTGTTCGCTGGCAACGTTCAACCAATCAACCTCGGCCAATTGGTTGTTGAAAACTTGCGTTTCAAACAGCGTGAGTGGATACGTAGCATCCGTTACACGCAATGCCAAACGCTCATCCCCGGAGAGTTGCTCAAGTCGAGTGACAGCCACTTGCAAGCTGGTTTGCGCCGTTGTCAGCTCGACTTCAGTTTGCAACAACCGGGCATCGGCGAGTTCTAGGTCAATACGCGGCGAGGCTTCGGCTTCAACGCGGCGACGCATTTGAGCTTGATAACCTCCAAGGCGTGTGAGGGTAAGTTGGGCAACCTTGACGCGCTCACTTGAGGAAATCATGTTTTGCCATGCTGCTACGATTTGCACAAACAAATCTTGCTGTTGCAAATACACTTTCAGTAAGCTGATATCGGCTAGTGTTTTGGCTTCGGAAATGCGGGCGGTGTTGCGACCAAAGTCCCACACGGTTTGGTCAACCTGCAAAGCGCGTGATGGGTATGAACGCAAATTACCGCTGTACGTTTCGCTGGTCGCCGAGACCGTGGGCCAACGAATACGCTCGGTAGCCGAGACATCTTCGCTAGACGCACGTGCTTCTAAGCGTGCAGCCAAGAGTGATGGGTAAGTGGCCGCGGAAGCATCAAGGAGATAGCTGAGGGTAAGGGGCTCGGGTTTGGATTGTGCGTGCACCCCCGCTCCTGCGTTGATGGCGAGGTACAACGCTAGGGCCAACGCGCGCGCAGTTGAATAAGGGATTGCCATGATCTCGATCATTTCGACATCAAGCCACTTGAATGGCGTGATTGAGCAGCGCTTGTAGTTTGCTGAATGTATCCACCCCCGTCACACCCTTGTTATAGACCTCTACGTTCTGAAAGTCGTTGAATTGGGCTTGTGTGATCCAAGGGAGGCCGGTACTGCTGTTAATATCAGATACGGTATGACCATTACCATCGGTTAATCCTAAGTTTGTCAGCTCAATACGGGTTAATGTTTGAGTAGAGCCACCTGCCAACAAAAGAAGATTTTTTACCGTTGCATCCAAGCCCTGAAGTTTGGAAATTGAATCAACTTGTGTAGTGTTCAATCCATTGATGATGTCGTTGAGCAAATATGTTTCAGTGCCAACACCTGAACCTGAAACAACACCCGCACCTAAGATGGTGTTGTAGTCGGCTGCTAAAGGTAGTGCGCTGGGGGTGCTGCTACGGCTGCCATCGGCCAGATCAAAGATGGTGTTGTAACTGACGACCATGCTTTCAATCGTGTTTGCACTCGTGATGCTGGTCTGCGTGTTGACGTAATCGTTGTAGCCATTCAAGTAGGCTGTCTTGGCATCGGTATAAAAATGGTTGCCGGCCCCCTGCAAGGTCAAAATTTCGTAATCGGATAAGGTTGGCGTGGCATAACCCGTATTGAGCGCAGCGTAATCATTAATACGCACCAAACTGACGATGGCTTGCAATTCGTCATAAGTTTGAAGATTGGCAGCAGTGGTGGCATGAATTTGCGTGTTGATGGCCGCCATGTTGGTTGTTGTGACACCGGTGATGCCTAAACTGGTGAGCGCAGAGGCCCATTGCGCATCAGTGGTGTAGCTGATCACACCAGTACCATTTGAAGCCTCTCTCATGACATTTTCTGCGACGTCACTCAAGCTGTTAAGTTGTGTCACAGTGCCAACTGCGGCACCGGATAGACTGCCAATGCTGCTGGCCAGCAATTCTCCCGCGTAGCTGTAATAGATGCCGGTGTCACCGCTGGTTAAGCCACCATTTGTTCCTGCGTGCTTAACGCCCACATTGATCAAGTCTTGCTCTAGTACTGCAGCGTTTTGAATGGCGGCAGTGTCAGAAACCAAATGAACATCGGTGACCGTGGCTCGGCTGCCATTAGCATCTTGCAGGATACGTCCATAGGAGTCAACAATGCTTTGCAATATGCCGTTGCTCATGGCTGGGGGTGTGAGTGTGGTATCGAAGGTGCCAAGTGCTGAACCCGTGTAGGTATCTAGTGCGCTGTTGAGCGCATTCAACCCGCTGCTGGGGTTGGTGGTTTTCCAATAGGTTGCGGTGTTCAAGGCAACATTGGTACCGTCGGTCAAGCTAGTGTTGGCGGTGAGACCAAGTGAACTCCAATCATTGAGGCTTGGCACCGCTGCACTTTTCGAACCAAAGGCTGCACTGTCGTTCGTAAACGATTGCAGGCGAACCAAGCCTAAAAGGCTCAACAACTCCGAGACAGTGTCTACGGCCAAACCCGTGTCAGCGGTCGCCACAATTGCGTCTTTCATCGCAGCAATGTTGCTGGTGCTGAGACCTGTCGTGGTAGTGAGACCTAGCAAAAGATTGAGGCCGGTGATGAGGTTGGCATCTGATTGGCTGGCACTGGTGTTGCTGCCTTTGGCAAGCAACATAATGTCGTTAGCGGTTGTAGCCAACACTTGTATTTCAGTAACAGTATCTACCGATGTGGTCGTCATTCGACCAATAGCATCGTTTAGCAAATTCAGGGTTTCGTTGCCCGCACCTGTAGCGGCAACATACGTTGTAGCACTGATGGCATCCGCCACGGTAATGCCAATGTTGGCGAAATCAGCCAGCGTGGGATTGGTATAGGCGGCAGCATTGGTTGCGTCGTTGGTGGTGTCCACATAGACATCGGTGGTGGCGGTGTGTGCAACGTCAGAGTTGTTGTAATACGAGGCGCCACCGTTGCTGTCACCGATGTATTTACCGTCTGCTTCGCGCAAAATCCTGTAGTATGAATCCACCATTTTTTGCACGGCGCCGGTGTAGGTCGCATCGTAGGTAAGGTTGCTACCGAGCAACTGATCGACTGCCGTGTTAAGGGTGGCTATCGTTAAGAAGGTGTTGCTGTCTGCGCCGTTAGCTGTGCTACTGTCACCGAGCGCTTTTCGATTGGTAACACCTGTATCCGCCAAACTATAGAAAGTTTTAATGCCTAAATCGCTGTAGGTGCTTGTGGTAGGGGCAGTACTTATGCCATTCGTATTGGTGTAGTCCACCAACACCTGTAAAGCAATGACAGGCTTGACCAAATCTTTGATTTCTTGCACCGTGTCAACCGCTGTGCCATCCCCATGCCCAGCAATGGCGGTTTTGATGGCAGCAATATTACTGGTTGTAACTCCAGAAATGCCCAACGCGGTTAACCCAGCAATCCATTCCGAATCCAATACATACTCGATAGGCACTGTGCCTGTTCCTGCTAACACGCCTGCTTGCAGCATGACGTTGTAAGCTGCTTTAGCAATAACGTTTATTTCATCCACCGTGTCAACAGCTGTCTTGACAGACTGACCGACAAAGTCGTTTAACAAATCTACCGATTTGGCATTTCCAATCGTGGCACCAATGTTGGTGTAATCCGTTGCAAGTGGATTACTGACACTACTGTTGGGATAAACAATCACATCCGCGGTGGTGTTCACC
>CANBTZ010000306.1 GCA_947372495.1 Comamonadaceae bacterium
CTCTGGGCGTGAACGCGGCCGAAGCCGCCAGCGCGGGCGGCACACCGCTGGTTTGCGGCCTGCCCGTCGGTGCTGTGGCCGGTGACATCGTCACCACCGTGGTCACCAAGCCCGGCGGCGGCACATTGACGCTCACCACCACGCTGAGCGCAGGCGACATCGCTGCAGGCACCATCAGCCAGCTGATTCCGAGCAGCGAGCTGAGCAACGCCAACAACGGCGCCTGGACCACCAGCACCACGCTTGACCACGGCGGCGTGTCAGGCACCGCCACGCCCGGCGGTTTCACACTCGACACCGTGGCCCCTGCTGCACCAGTGGCCAGCCTGCCCACCACCAGCGACACCGGCACTCTGGGCGACAGCACCACAGCCGACAACACGCCCGCCATCGCGGGCACCGGCACAGCGGGCGACACCATCACCGTGACCTTGCCCACGGGCGAAGTGCTCACCGCCGTGGTGGCCCCCAACGGCACTTGGAGCGTCACGCCCACGCAGGCCTTGCCAGACGGCGCAGCCAACGTGACGGTCACCGCGACCGACCCGGCAGGCAACACCAGCGCCCCGACCACGCTGCCGCTCACCATCGACACCACAGCCCCTGCAGCGCCTGTGGCCGATGTGGCCGCCAGCAGCGACACCGGCGTCAGCAGCACCGACAACATCACCCGTGACAACACGCCCACCATCAGCGGCACCGGCACGGCAGGTGACACCATCACCGTCACGATGCCCACAGGCGAAGTGCTCACCGCCGTGGTGGCGGGCAACGGCAGCTGGAGCGTCACGCCCACCCAGGCCTTGCCTGAGGGCGCGGCCAATGTGGTGGTCACCGCCACGGATGCTGCGGGCAACACCAGCGCCCCCACCAACGTGGCTTTGGTCATTGACACTGTGGCTCCGGCAGCGCCTGCTGCCGATGTGGCTGCCCTGAGCGACACGGGTGCCAGCAACACCGACAACATCACCAGCGACACCACACCCACCATCAGCGGCGGTGGTGCGACCCCTGGCGACACCATCACCGTCACCATGCCCGGCACGGGCGAAGTCCTCACCGCAGTGGTGGCTGCCAACGGCAGCTGGAGCGTTACGCCCACACAGGCCTTGGCCAATGGCACCGCCAACGTGAGCGTCACCGCCACCGACCCTGCGGGCAATGCGAGCCCTGCGACCTTGGTGCCCGTGACCATCGACACCAATCCACCCGCCGCCCCGGTGGCCGATGTGGCTGCAACCAGCGATACCGGCAGCAGCAACACCGACAACATCACCCGCGACACCACGCCCACCATCAGCGGAGCAGGCACCGCAGGCGACACCATCACTGTCACCATGCCCGGCACGGGCGAGGTGCTCACCGCCGTGGTGGCCTCTGACGGCACCTGGAGCGTCACACCCACCCAGGCCCTGGCCAATGGCAGTGCCAGCGTGAGCGTTACCGCCACCGACCCGGCAGGCAACACCAGCCCGGCCTCGATGGTGAACCTGACCATCGACACGGCAGCGCCTGCTGCGCCCACCGTGGCTTCTTCGGCCACCTCCGACACCACCCCGGTCATCAGCGGCACCGCCACACTGGCTGCGGGCGACACCCTCACCGTGACGGTCAATGGTGCCACCTACACCGTGGTTCCCGATGCACAGGGCCAGTGGAGCGTGGACACCGGCACCGCTGTGCCCACCAGCGGTACTCTGGCCGCGTTTGTCAACGGCCAGACCTACAACGTCACCGCCACCACCACCGATGCCGCAGGCAACACCGCCAGCGACACCAGCACTGGCGAACTCGTCATCGACACCAGCTTGCCCGGCACACCGGCGGCCCCCGACATGACGGCTGCCACTGACACGGGCGCCAGCAACACCGACAACCTCACCGGCGACAGCACGCCCGACTTCACCGTCGACGCGCCGCCAGTTGGTGGAACGCTGATCCTCTACGTGGACGGCGTCCCCGTGTCGGCCACTTATGCCAACGGCGTGCTCACGCCCAACAGCGCTTTGCCTGATGGCGCCCACACCATCACCTACGCAGTGCAGGTGGGCAGCGCCACCAGTGCGCCCAGCGCAGCACTGGCCATCGTCGTCGACACGACCGCGCCGGCTACACCTGCTGCGCCCGACATGACGGCCGCCACCGACACCGGTGCCAGCACCAGCGACAACACCACCAGCGACAACACGCCCGACTTTGCCGTCACGGCGCCTCCAGTGGGTGGTTCCTTGGTCATGTATGTAGACGGCACCGCCGTGGCCGCCACCTACGACTCCGCCACCGGCACGCTCACCCCCACCGTGGCCCTGAGCGACGGCGCACACACCATCACCTATGCCCTGGTGGACGCAGCAGGCAATGCCAGCGCCGCCAGCGCAGGCTTGGCCATCACCGTGGACACCGCAGCACCTGCGACCCCAGCCGCACCCGACATGACAGCCGCCACCGACAGTGGCGTCAACACCGACAACCTCACCAACGACACCACGCCTGCCTTTGCGGTGACCGCGCCGCCTGCAGGCGGCAAAGTGGTGCTGTATGTGGACGGCCAGCCCACGCCAGCGACTTATGACAGCGCCAGCGGCACCGTCACACCCCAGAGCCCGCTGCCCGATGGCGCGCACACCATCACCTACACCTTGGTGGACGAAGCGGGCAACGCCAGCGCCGCCAGCCCCAGCTTGGCGATCGTCATTGACGCCACCGCCACCGGTGCACCGGCTGTGGCCATTGCCGAAGCGGCAGGCAGTGTGAACAGCACCGAGGCCGCCGACGGCGTGGCACTGGCCATCACAGTGCCTGTCGGTGCCGTGGCCGGTGACGTCATCACCACCGTGGTGGCAGGCCCAGGTGGCGCCACCATCACGCTGACCACCACTTTGCAAGCCAGCGACATCACGGCCGGCAGCATCACCCAGACCGTCCCTTATGGCACGTTGCATCCGTCAACCAGCTACCTGGATGGTGCTTGGACCACCAGCACCACCTTGACCGATGCGGCGGGCAACACCAGCCCTGCCGATACCGATGGTTTCAGCCTGGCGGGCAACAGCCCCTCCGTGACCATTGGCACCGTGGCGGGTGACGACACCATCAATGCGGCCGAAAAATCCGGCGCTGTGGCCGTGGGCGGCAGCGTGACCTTTATTGAGCCTGGCCAGACCGTCACCGTGAAGATGATGAACGGTGCCACCGTGCTGGGCACTTACACGGCCATCGTGCAGGCCAACGGGACTTACAGCCTCAACATCCCGGCAGCCGATCTGCCTGTTGACGGCAGCTACACCCTGACCGCCGATGCCACCAACCTGGTGGGCACGGCCGCCACTCAAGCCACCAAAGCGCTTGTGTTGGACACAGTTGCACCCGTGCTCGAGATCACGAGCGTAGCGGCTGATACGGTCACCAACACGGCGTCGCCCTCAGCGCCTGCCAATGGCGAGTTCAATGCCGCAGAAAAATTGGCTTTGACTTCAACCGACTCGACTTGGCCAATCATCAGCGGTACCACAGACGCACAAGTGGGTAGAACGGTGACCTTGACCTTGAACGGTCAAACCTACACCACTTCAGTCGTTGCCGGTGCTTCGGGTCAGCCCAATGCATGGTCTTACAAGGTCAGTGAAAGCGCCATGAATGCCATGAACCATGGCAGCACTTACGCCATCACCGCCAGCGTCAGCGACGCAGCTGGCAACACTGTTCGTGATGTCAATAACGCCATGGTGATGAACATTGCCGCGCCAGATATTCCAACCGTGGTTGAGTTGTACACGGGTATCCATACGCCCAACCTCATTGGACAAGCCAAGAAGGTTGCAGGCGGTAATTTCATCAATCTGGACACCGGCGACACCTTGGTCGTCACAGTCAATGACGTGACTTACAGTTTGACCATCGGTGGCACAAGCACCGGGTTGGCAACAGATGGTGGCGTGACACCCGGTGGCGAGTTGACTTACATCAATGGTTCTTGGAGTTTGGTGGTTCCTGCAACGCGCACGATCACCGACAACACACCGAACCCACCGACAACCACTGTTGTGAGCAATACGATTGCCAACGGTAACTACCCAGTGGTCGTCAGCGCAACCTCTGGTGGCATTACTGAAACCGATATCAGCGCCACCGAGCTGCACATCAACGATGTTGCCCCCCTCATCACGCTGAACACCATCAGCGGCGGCACGATCAATTTGGCTGAAGAGACGCTGGCCTTGCCCATCAGCGGCAGCACAGATGCACCCGTGGGTTCCTCAGTCACCGTGAGCATTGGTGGCAACAGCTACACCGCCACTGTGGTGGCCGGTGGTGGCATCACAGGCCAAACCAACAGTTTTGTCGTCACCGTGCCCGGAACGGTTGTCGCGGCCCTGGCCGATGGCACACAAACCGCCACCGCCAGCGTGATCAACCGCTATGGCGTGACCGGCACCGACACCGAAACGGTACTGGTGGACACCACGGCGCCGACAGCACCCCCTGCCGATGTGGCCGCGTCCAGCGACAGCGGCAGCAGCAACACCGACAACGTCACCAACGACACCACGCCCACCATCAGCGGCACGGGCACCAACGGCGACACCATCACCGTGGTCATGCCCGGCACAGGCGAAGTCCTGACCGCTGTGGTCGCAGGGGGCGTGTGGAGCGTCACGCCCACACAAACCCTGGCCAACGGCACGGCCAACGTGCGCGTCACCGCCACCGACCCGGCTGGCAACACCAGCCCGGTGACCTTGGTGCCCGTGACCATCGACACCACGCCTCCTGCGGCGCCCGTCGTCACCCCCCTGGTCACCGGCGACAGCCGTCCGATCATCACCGGCACAGCCACCATGGCCAACGGCGACACCCTGCAAGTGACCGTCAACGGCGCCACTTACAACGTGACCGTGACCAACGGCGCCTGGACGCTCGACACCTCGTCGGCCACGCCGGTCAGTGGCGCTTTGGGCACCTTCACAGCGGGCCAGACCTACAGCGTCACCGCCACCGTGACCGACCTGGCGGGCAACACCAGCAGCGACACCAGCAGTGGTGAAATCACCGTCGTGACCTCCTTGTTGGCGGGCCGACTGGACGCCAGCAGCGACAGCGGCACCAGCGGCGATGCCCGCACCAACGACACCACGCCCACCTTGAGTGGCACTGGCAAGCCGGGTGACACCATCAAGCTTTATGCGGCCAACGGCACCACCGTTTTGGGCACCACCGTGGTCTTGTCGGATGGGACTTGGGTCATCACCCCCACCGCCGCCAACGCCTTGCCTGCGGGCTTGCAAAACCTGAGCATCACCGCCACCAGCCCCTCGGGCAGCGTGACGGGCCCCGCCTCGGTGCCTGTGACCATTGACACCGCCAGCACCATCACCATCACCAGCGTGGCCGGCGATGCCGTGGCCGCTTCTGGCAACGGCACCTTCAGCATTGGCGAGCGCGGCATCAACGGCAACGACTACACGCTCAGCACCACCGTGGTCACCCCACCTGTCATCAGCGGCACCACAGACGCCGATGTGGGCAGCACCGTCACCTTGACGCTCAACGGCAAGACCTACACCACCACCGTGCAAACTGGTGGCACCTGGTCTTACACCCTGAGCGACGCCGACGCCAAGCTGCTCAACCACGGCAACACCTACGCCATCACGGCCAGCGTGACCGACGCCGCCGCTAACATTGGCACCGACACCAACAACGGTGTGGTCGTCAACATCGCCCCACCCGATGTGCCGACGGTGAACAACCAGCAAAACATCACCACCTTGATCCCCACCATCACCGGTGTGGCCAACAAGATCAACAACTCGAACGCCACCATTGCGCTCGAGACCGGGGATGTGTTGACCGTGGTGCTCAAAAACAATGCGGGTTCGACCTTGGCCACCTACACCCTGACCGTGGGGGCCACTGCGGTCACCACAGGCACGGGCGGTACAGGCGTCAACGCCAACACCGAGCTGAGTTACAGCAAAACCACCGGCATCTGGACTTTGGGCGTGGGCGATGGCATCCCGGCCAACGTGTTCACCAACGCCGGCAGCTACAACGTCGACGTGACCACCACCGTGCCCAACGGCGGCAGCACCTTGAGCCGCAGCGATGTGAGCAGTTCCGAAATCACCATCTTGCCGACGCCCCCGATCATCGATTCGACAGCGTGGTCGCTTGCCAACACCACCAGTGACTTGGTCGGTGTGCAAGAGGCCTATTTCGACAGTAACAGCGCCTTTTTCAGAACAGGCACTACCACGCCTGCGACGCCCTCGGTGATTGACAACCGCCTTTGGTACAGCGAAGCCAGCACCCCCACCAACGCCTCAGGCACAGTGGTGCGTGTGCAACTGCCTTATGGAACTGGTGCCGTGCCAGCCGTGGCCGGTGACGTGATCCAGCTGAACTGGGGCGCCGACTCCACCACGCAAGTCACGCTCAGTGCCACCAACATCACCAACCACTATGTGGACGTGACCGTGCCTTACAGCGTGATCAGTGCGCAAAGCTTTGGCAACATCACCGTCAGTGCCAAGTTGTTGGTGACGGGCACCACCATGGAGGCCAGCACGGCCACCTTGAACGCCACCTACTTCTTTGACTTGCCGCTGGCCAACACTGGCGGTGTGGTGGGTGATAACTTTGGCTACCAAATCAACGGCCGCCCCAGTGACAACATCGGCGCCAAGAGTGCAGGCAACGCGCCAGGCACCGTGATGGTCGGCGACGTGAACGGCGATGGCTACGACGACATGGTGGTTGGCGCAGGCCAAACCACCTACAGCACCAGCGCAGCGGCTTTTGTGGTGTTTGGCAGCTCTGCACCGCAAAACGTGAACTTGTCCGCCATCGCTTTGGGCAACTCCACCCAAGGCTTCATGGTCGCCGGTCTGACTTCTGCTTATTCGGTCAGCTTGAACATCGACCACGGTGACTTCAACGGCGATGGCCTGGACGACATCAGCTTTGCGGGAACGGATTCCGGACAATACATTGTCTACGGCCGCGCCAACAGCACCGCCACAGTGCAGGTCAGCAGCTTGACCACCACGGCCAACACCAATGGCTTGAAGGTCAACGCCAGCATTGGTCTGAACAACCTGGGGGACCTCAACGGCGACGGCGTGCAGGACTGGGGCAGCGCGTTTGTCGTGTCTATGTACTCGCAATGGCGAGAATTCCAAGCGCAATACGGTGTGGCCGACGCCACCAGTTTGACCATTCAAGATACTGTTGGGACCAACTTCCGCCTATACAACGGCGGCGGTACCGGCATTGGCTACCAGGACTACGCCACTGGCGCCGATGTGAACGGCGACGGCTACACCGATTTGGTGTTGCGCGGCACGAACTCCCAAGACGGCACCACCACCTACGCCTATGTGTATTTCGGCAGCGCCTCGGGCTTGTCCACCGCTGCAGGCCAGAGCTACACGATCTCGGGTCTCGGGGGCTTCCAGGGGCAAATGATTGGCACAGGCGACATCAACGGCGACGGCAAGGCCGACATGGTGATGTCTACAACGGGTTCGGTTGTGTTTGTCAACTTTGGCAAGAGCACGTCGTCCAACTACAACATCACCGAACTGAGCACTGGCACCAGTAGCAACGGCTTCATGGTCCAAGGCGCGACGAACGCATTGTTCACACAGGCCAGGGTGGTGGGCGACTTCAACGGCGACGGCCTGGATGATTTTGTGTTCGGTGAAACCGCCATGACGCTCAATGGCGCCTCCACGGGTGGCGGCTACCTGATCTACGGTAAGACCAGCTCCGGCACGGTGTTCATCACCGACCTGAAAGTGTCCGAGGGCTTCCGCATCGACGGCGTTTTGGGTGGCGACAAGGCCCTGACCGCTGTCTCGGGTGGTGGCGATGTGAACGGCGACGGCTTTGCCGACTTGATCGTGTCTTCGCCCAACGCCATCAGCACCAGCAACAACGGTGTGGGCCAGGCCTCTGGCACCACGGCCGGCGGTGTGGACTACATTATTTACGGTGGCCCCAGCATCTTGAACCCCATGGTCTTCCAGTCCAGCCGAGGTGACCAGATCGGTACCGGTGCCGATGACACCCTGACCGGCACCAGCGGCAACAACCAAATCGTGGGCGGCCAAGGCAACGACACCCTGGTGGGTGCAGGCGGTGCCGACATGTTGGCGGGTGGTGCGGGCAGCGACGTGTTCGTGCTCAACGCCGACAACGTGCGGACTTTGGCCGTGCGCATCGGGGTGGACACGCAAAACATCGCCCGTGTGGATGGCGGTGGCGGCATGGACACGCTGCGCTTTGCCGAGCCCCTGGTGCTGAGCCTGCAAAGTGCCCGCACCCGTTTGGAGAACTTGGAACGCTTCGATTTGAATGCCACCGGAGGCACTTTGCAGATCGAAAACGGTCTGGACGTGAACGCCACGGTGGGTGATTACAACCGCTTCAACACCGCCAACGGCTGGACAGTCAGTGGCACGGTGACTGGCTTTGACGGCTCGACCAACTATTACCAGGTGGTGGTGGACGGCAGCAGTGCCGACACCGTGCGCTTGGGCGCAGGTTTCGTCAAAGAAACTGGCAGCTTGACCTATGCCGGCAGCGTCACCACAGCCGGTGCTTACGACGTGTACACCAGCGCCACCACGCGCAGCCAGGTGCTGGTCAAGCAGGGTGTGCAGGTGGTGCCGGTGCTCTTGCCCGCAGCGGCCATCACGATGCCCGAGGCCGACTTGCTCTCGAGCTTTGGTTTCTTGTCACTGGCCGAAGCGCAAGACACGGGCAGTGTCAACACCACCACCAGCGTGGCGGGCACACCGGTGCTGGTGTCGCTGGCTGGCCTGGGCGCGGCCGTGGGCGACGAAGTCCGTGTGAACTGGGAAAACCAAGCAGCTGTCTTGTACAACCTGACCGCTGACGACCTGAGCGCTGGCTTCGCCCGCGTCAGCGTGCCCACCTCGGCCCTGCTGGCGGCCACGGCGGCGGGCACCAAAGAAACGGTGGGCATCACCGCCCAGGTGTTCAACGCCGTCGGTGTGCCACTCACTGCCGTGGGCGTGAGCAGTGCGGCGGTCGACTTTGTCACCGCACCCACCACGCCGCCCGTGAACGCACCGATCATCGCTGCGTTGGGTTCCGCAACCACCAGCGCTATGGCAGGCATGACCGAGGTGGTCAACACCAACGTCATTTACCGCAGTGCTGCGCTCGACGGCGTGCAGGTCAACGTGGTGCTCAAGACCGCGGCTGCCGCTGGCGACTGGATCAAGATCACCTGGGGCGATCAGGAGTACACCTACAAGTTCACCGCCGCGGTAGCGGTCAACACGCCCACGACCATCACCGTTCCTTATGCGGTGGTTGACGCGCAGGGCATGGGCACCTTCAACGTGTCGGTGCAGCAGTTCAAGGCCGATGGCGTGTCGGGCACCACAATCAGCGCCGCCAGCACGGTCACCGGCGTCAAGTACGCCTTTGACATGCTGCCGAACGAAGCCAATCGCGGCTTTGTGCTGCAAGGGGAGGCCTCGACTAACTTTGCAGGTTATTCAGTGTCCAATGCGGGCGATGTCAACGGCGACGGCTTTGACGATCTGATCGTCGGTGCACCATTTGCCACTGGCTACGTGGGGCGCAGTTATGTGGTGTTCGGTGCCAGCAAAATGGCCAGCCCCATTGCCTTGTCGAGTTTGACGGTGGTGGGCAACACCTTGGGCTTCGTGATCAACGGCGCTGCCGCCAGCGAAATGAGCGGCATTACCGTCACAGGTGGGGGTGACGTGAACGGTGACGGCTTGGCCGACTTGGTGGTGGCCAACGCCGCCAACTATGCTGTGGGTTCGGGTTGGTATCCGCAGGAATTGGCCAGCGGTGGCACCACCAGCGCCACCTATGTGGTGTTTGGCAAGACCAGCACCACAGCGGTCAACCTGACAGCGCTGACGGCGGCCACCAACCTGACCAACACCGCCAGTGCACTGGGCTTCAAGATCAACACCACCGGCACAACATCGGCTGGTTGGAGCGTGAGCAACGCCGGGGATGTGAACGGCGACGGCCTGGACGATATTGTGGTGGCCAACCCCACATATGGTGCACGCGACGGCCGTGCTTATGTGATCTATGGCAAGGCATCCGGTGCGGCTGTAGAGGTCAGCAGTTTGCCAGCGATTGGCGCCAACAACAGCAACGGCTTCATGATCACCGCCGACACCACCATCGACACGTCGGCCACACCCGCACTGTCGAGCGTGAGCAGTGGTGACATCAACGGTGACGGCTACAGCGACCTGGTGCTGGGGGCTTGGTACACGGGTGCCGCAGCCGCAACTGGAGGCAGTGTGTTCGTGTTGTATGGACAAGCCGCCAACAACTCCATCGACATCAGTGCGCTGACCGCAGCGGCCAACGGCCGAGGCTTCCGCATCAGTGGCGAAGGCTATGCGGGTATGGACGTGGCCGGGGTGATGGACGTCAACGGCGACGGCTTGGCCGATGTGTTGCTGCAGTCGACGCAGGGCCTAGTGGGAACCTCCACCAACAAGGGCGCTGCCTGGGTGGTGTTTGGCAAGACCAACAACGACCCGGTCAACGTCTCGTCCGTCGAGGCGGGTGTGGGTGGCTTCGCCATCAACTTGGGACTGGACACCACCAACAACGGTGCTTTTGCGGTCAGCAGCGCCGGTGACTTCAATGGCGACGGTTTGGGCGACATCATCGTGACCCACCCCAATGCCAGCTATGTCAACAACGGCGTCACTGCAGCGTCGGCCGGTGCGGCCTACATTGTGTTTGGCAAGACCGGCACTGGGACAGTTCAGGTCAGCAGCCTGGACGGCAGCGAGGGCTTCCGCATCGTCAACCCTTATGCCAATGAATTCATGGGCAATGCGGTCAGTGCTGCGGGCGACATCAACGGCGACGGCTTTGACGATGTGATCATCGGCGACTACAAAGGTGACACCACCCTGACCGACAACGGCAAGACCTACGTGATCTACGGTGGTGTGAGCAACACGCAGTCCACCGTGTTCCAAGTGAGCAATGGCGACGCCATCGGCACGGCCGCAGCAGACACCCTGACCGGCACCACTGGGGCCAACCAGTTGGTGGGCGGATTGGGCAACGACACCCTGATCGGTGGCGGCGGCGCAGACGTGCTGTACGGTGGTGCAGGCAACGATGTCATGCAGGTCAATGCCGACAACTTGGCCAAGCTGGCCTTGACCGGCACCAGCCAGAGCGTGATGCGCATCGACGGTGGTGGTGGCATCGACACCTTGAAGTTCGACGGTGCGGGCCTCACGCTCGACCTGGCCAACGTCAAGGGCGTGGCGTTGCAGAACATGGAGAAGATCGATCTGACCGGTTCGGGCAACAACACCTTGAAGCTGAACGTGAGCGACTTGCTGGAGAACTTCACCAGTGCCAACGTGTGGAACGCAGCCAACAGCAGTACCGGTAACCTGGGTGCCACGGTGTCACGCAACCAGCTGATGGTGACGGGTGACGCCGGTGACAAGGTGATCCTGAGCGATCTGGCCAACTGGGCTGCGACCTTGCCTGCCAACGTGATCACCATCAACGGGCACACCTACACGGGCTACAACCTGGGCGCTGCGCAGTTGTTGATCGACACCGCGCTGACGGTCTCGGCGACCTGACGCTTGACGTGTCAGCGGCCCGGCTTCGGCTGGGCCGCAAGGCTGGTGGATGCCGCAAGGGGTTCACCAGCCTTGTTGTTTGTGGGTGGCCTGTGCGCTCATTCATAATGCGTATCAAAGTATTCTAAAAATGGAATGTTGTTCATGAACTTCAAGGCGCGTCAAACAAAGCAATGGTTGGGCGGTTTGGCCTTGGGCCTGGTTTTGAGCCAAGCCGCAGGGGCCACTGAGCAGGAGGGCGCCTTGCTGGCGGTGGTGCGCGAGGCGCTGGTGCGTTACCCCGCTGCGCTGGCCGCGCGCTCGCAAGTGAGCGGCGCTGTGGCCGACCTGGACAAAGCCACTGCCGCCCGCTGGCCCGTGCTGGGCCTGGGCGCTTCGGCTTACCAGCAGAGCAGTGGCGCCACCACGCGCTCGGCCACGCCGCAGGCGAGCTACACGCTGTATGCGGGCGGAGGCATCGAGGCCGGTGTGCAGCGTGCCCAGCAACTGGTGCGCGCCGCCGAGGGCAAGGTCAGCGGCACGCTCGACGAAGTGGCCCAGCAAGCAGCCGAGGCTTATGTGTTTTGGGCCCGTGCGCTCGACCAAAAAGTGCTGGCCGAGCAAAACCTGAATGCGCTGATGCAAATGGCCGACGACGTGCGCAAGATCGTGGCGGTGGACGCGGGCCGCGCTGTGGACCTGAGCCAGGCCGAGGTGCGGGTGAATGCCGCCGCCCTCACGGTGTACCAGCGCGATGTGGAGTTGAGCCAAGCGCGTGCGCGGTTGGCGCGTTATGCCGACGCCTTGCCTGCCCGGCCTGTGGGCCTGGATGGTCTGCCCCTGACGGTGCCCGACACGTTGGAGGCCGCGCTGGCCGCCGCCAACCCCACGCACCCGCTGCTGGTGCAAGCGGTGGCGCAACTCGAAGCGGCCAAGGCCGGGGTGGACGTGGCCCGCGCCCAAAACCGCCCCAAGCTGGACTGGACCTGGTCGCGCCAGGTGAACCCGTTTTCGATGCAGGCGAGTAACCTGCAGCAGCTGAGCGTGAACATGCCGGTTTTCAACGGCGGTGCGGGCGAGGCCAATGTGCGCTCGGCAGCCGAGCAGGTGCAGGCCGCACAAAACACGCTCGATGAACAGACCCTGGTGCTGCGCGAAAAGATCAGCACCGCCTGGGCCGATTGGGCCTTGGCGCAGCAGCGCGTGAGCCTGAACCAGGACCAGTCGCTGGCTGGGCAAAAGCTGGTCGAGAGCTACCGCCTGCAGTTCCGCCTGGCCCGCCGGTCCTTGCTGGAGTTGCTGAACGTGCAAAGCGAAGCCTTCGGCTACACATCGGCTGCCTTGCAAATGCAATACGACCAACGCTTGGCCCGCCTGCGCCTGGCCGCCGCCATGGGC
>CANBTZ010000307.1 GCA_947372495.1 Comamonadaceae bacterium
GTGGCAGCATCTATGCCAACGCAGGGCCCAACGGCGGCAACGGTGGACAGATTGAAACCTCGGGGCACCACTTGAATGTGGAGGACGCTCAAGTGTCGACACAGGCACCCCAAGGAAAAATAGGCGAATGGTTGCTGGATCCAGCCAACGTCAACATCGTGAATGGAGGGAACCTTAACTCCACGGAATCAGGTGGCACCTACACCCCCTCTGCGACAGCAAACACGTCCAACATCAGTAACGTCACGTTATCTAACGCTTTGGCCAATACCAGCGTCACCGTCACCACCAGTGGCAGTTCAGCCAACAGCCTAGGCGATATCAACATTGCAGCCAACATCAGCTGGGGCAGCGCCAGCGTGCTCACGCTCAACGCCAACAATAGCATCTTTGGCAACGGCAACATCAGCATAACCGGTGGCGGGAGCGTGGTGTTCAACACCACCAACACGACATCCACTTCGGGTTACTTTGGGGTGATCAGTGGCAATGGCAGTGTCACCAAGCAAGGATTGGGTATCTTCATCCTTTCAAGCAATAACACCTACTCTGGTGGCACAACTGTGTCAGCAGGCACCTTGAAGGATGCCCAGAACAACACAACGGCAACCCTAGACGGCAACGGCGACTACACCTTCAGCTCATCCGGGGTGGGCACAGGCGCGGTCAGGGTATTGGATGGTGGCACGCTAACTTTTGGAGGCAATGTCAACCTCGCAAACTACCTGGAACTTCAAGGCGCAGGGGCCAGTGGCCAAACGGGTGCGTTGGCTCTTGGAATGAATACTGTGGTGTACGGCAAGACCTTGCTTAAGGCCAGTGGCACTGTGATTGGAGGTGGCGCAGCAGCAACGGAAGGAAGAATCTCAGGAGATATTTTGGACGGAGGGCTGGGGCTAGGTCTGACGCTGAATTCTTCCGCAGGAAGTGTGTCACTTTATGACTCGAAGTCCTACTTTGGCACGACCAAGATTTTCGGTACCTCGTCTCTCAATACATCAAGCAACGCGACCAGCGCCACCTTCAATACGTCTTTCGACATCAGCAGTGGCGGCGTGCTCCAAGTCAGCACCCCCATGGCAACTGGAATTGATATCAACATTACTGGGGACATCAACGGCGCCGGTAATTTAACGTTGGCGCGTTCTTCAGTTTCCACGCAGACTACGCTGACCTTGATGGGCAAACTGAACCTCACTGGAACCACCAACGTTACAAACGCAAGTCTCGTACTGAAAAATAACAGCAATTACACGATTGCTAGCCAACTCACTGGCATTGGCAACGTGACGCAAGCAGGCTCAGGTAACCTCACGCTCACCGCCAATAGCACAGGGTTTACTGGCAATCTGAGCATCAATGCAGGTGGCACTGTCACCCTTGGCGATGGCAGCACCAGTGGCATCGTCAATGCCAACATTGCCAACAACGGGTCGTTAAATTTCAACCGCACCACCAACGTGACTGCCCCTGGCGTGATCAGCGGGACCGGCCCCTTGAACAAGCTCGGAACGAACGTGCTCAACCTGTCTGGCAACAACACCTTCACCGGCAACATCACGGTAGGTGCAGGCACGCTCAAAGCGGGCTTTGCAGGCTCTAGTACCTACGGCGCATTTGGCAACCAAACCAACATCACCCTGACCGACTTGTCGGGCGTGGGGCTTGATATCAGCGGCTTCAGCACCGCGATTGGTTCGCTCACCGGCGGCACCAACAACACCTTGAACTTGGGAGCGTCCAGCTTATCGACGGGTCTCAACGGCCTATCGACCACGTATGCAGGCAAGGTGCTGGGTTCAGGCACGTTATCGAAGTCGGGCGCGGGTACCTTCAACCTGTCGGGCAACAGCAGCAGCTTTACGGGCGGTCTCGTTGTTTCTGCTGGCAGCTTGGTGCTGACCAACACCACCGTGATTGGCAGTGGAACGCAGTTGATCAACGTCAGCGGTTCGACTGGCATGCTGGAGTTGCAAAACATCTCCAACTTCAGCAATCCAGTCTACCTCAACGCTTCGGGCGCGACATTAAACATCAGCGATGGCAATACCACCATGGTTGGCAATCTGACGTTTGGTGTTTCGGGCAATATCAGTATTGGGCCAAACAGCAGCCTAACCACTACTGGCAACCTCAACGCAAGCAGTTATGCAGTCAGTAAATACGGTTTGGGAACTTGGATCGTGGCGGAACCCACAGTCAGTACGCCCACACAATCCATCGCATTACTGAATGTCAACGCAGGTCGCATGGAACTTAATTCCACCAAATGGAAACTTGGTGGGAGCACACACACCATTGCAGCCAATGCCACATTGAGTTTTGGAGCATTCAGCAACACCAGCTATGTCCTTGGGAGCAATAGCGGAGGAGGAAACATCACTGACAACGGACTGTTGCAGATTGCGCCAACCTCAACATCTGCCAGCGACTTTTATGCCAACGTTTCCGGCACGGGCTCAGTTGAATACAAGGGAACAGGGCAGACCAACGTTACAGGAACACAGTTCTATAACGGCACCACCACCATTTTTCCAAACGCCTCCGTGAGGGTAAATGATTTGAATTCCCATCTTGGCAATATCAGCCAAGCCCTCATCAACAACGGCGACCTGACGATCACGTCTGGCAACAGCCAAGATTGGGTCCAGAGCATCACCGGGTCTGGCAATGTGACCTTCGACGCAGCCGACACTATTGGCTTTGTCGTTGTACGCCCCCTTGGCATGAAAGCTGCCAACTCTTACACCGGAACCACCACCTTAACGAATAGGGTTCAACTAAATTTAGGTGGCCAAACCAGTTGCACTACAAATGCAAGCTTGGGCACAGGGGATATCATTTTTCAAGGCACCAATTCAACCCTGTACATCACACGTACCAGCGACATCACGCTGACCAACAACATGTCTGGCCTAGGCAAAATCAGCCTCAACCGCGCCAATGTCACCACCACCCTCGCGGGCAATGTCAACATCGGTGGCAACATCACCATGAACGGCAGCAACACGACCTTGGTCATTGCCCCCACCGGCAGCCTGGGGGCCAACGGTGTGTTTGCCAGTTCCATCATCTTCAACACAAGCAACACCACGCTGGAATATGCCAGTGCCTCGGATGTATGCATCACCGGCAATCTGAGCGGCGGCTATGGCAGTCTGCGCAAAACCACCTCCAACAGCGACCTGACTCTCACTGGTAACAACAACATCAATGGCGGCGTCTGGATTGAGGCGGGCGCGGTGTATGCCTTGGGTACCAACACGAGCAGCGGCCAACTGGGCTCAGGCAATATCAGCAACAACGCCACCTTGGTGTTCAACCACACGGATACCGGCAACCTGAGCTTGGGCAGTCTAGCGGGCAACATCACCGGTACGGGCAACGTCACGTTCATCAGCGTGGGCAATATCAGCATCGACAAAACGATCAATCTTTCAGGCACCAACAGCTTGATCAAAATTCAGTCCAACGGCAACGTGACGATGAACAGCAGCCTGACCTCTTCGGGCAGCAACGGCAAAATTATTTTGGCGGCAGGGGCCGCCACGGCTGCGGGTAACGCCACTGGCGGGCAAATTGCCATCAACAACACGGTCAACGTGACCTTGAACAACAGTGGCTCGCTGGTGATGTTCCAAGGCAACAACTCTGCCAACCTCACCGCCACGATGGATGCACGTGTGATGGGTGCCAACACCACCAACGTGCCAAAGTACAAAACCTACAACGCCAGCCTGGGCAACGTGACCAGTGCCGTCACGGGCACACGCAATTACTTCTACCGCGTGCAGCCCACAGCCACGGTCAATGGTGGCACGGTCACTGCCACCAAAGTGTACGACGGCACCACCACCGCCAACCCCAGTTACACAGGGGGTGGTTCGGTGACAGGGGTTGATGGCGACACACTCACAGGCTGCGTCACCGGGGCCAGCTACAACACATCGAGTGCGGGCAACAAGTCGCTCACGTACAACGTGGCTTTGGCGTCAAACAATTCAGCATGGGTGGTGACGGGTTATGCGGGCACGGTCAACCCGACCTCCACGGTGGCCAACATCACACAGGCACCGCTGGTCATTCAAGCCAATGACGCAGCTGACTTTGTCACGCTGTCTGCCGCATCGGGCGCGTTTGCAGGGGTGAGCTACAGCGGTTTTGTCAACAACGAAAACACCACCACGGCAGGGCTGACCGGCACGTTGAATATTTCGCGTCCAGCGGGCAATTCGGCGGGTACCTATGCGTT
>CANBTZ010000308.1 GCA_947372495.1 Comamonadaceae bacterium
CCAGGGTGATGGCTTGGATGTATTTGTTGGCGGTGGCAACGTGGGCGTCATTGGCCGTGGCGCTGGTGTAGCTCAGTACCTCGGTCCCTACGCCCGTGCTGAGGCTGACGTCGCTGCCACTCAAGGTGGTGGTGCCATCGTAGGTTTTGTTGGCGCTCAGACTCACGGTTTTGGGGGTGATGGTGAGCGAGCCATCGACAAAACTGAGGTTGTAGTTGGTGCTGCTCAAACCGCTGGGGGTGATGGTGTAGCTGCCCACATGGCGCGCACCTTGACTGCTGCCACTGTAGGTCAACACACCCGTCAGTGATCCTGCCGTGTCTGTGCCCAACAAGCCGTTGTAACTCGCGCCACCGCCGCCGCTGTAGCTGCTGCCGTTGTAGGTTTGAGTCACCGCATTGGCCATCACCGTGAGGTTGGCAGGGCTGAGTGTGATGGTGTTGGTGGTGCCTGTGTTGGGGGTGGCGTTGTAGGCCGGTACAAAGGTGTAGTTGCCGGCCAGGGCGGTGCCTGTGCCTGTCAGCAAGTCCACCACGTAGTTGCTGCCGTTGGCCGAGACATTTTTGTCGTGCAGCAACACACTGGTGGGCACAATGGTTTCATTGCCCACCAAACCCGTAACGCTCACGGTGAGCGGTGTGACGGTGGTACTACCGCTGTAGTTGGCCGTCATCTGAATGCCAATGGGCGCCTTTTCAATGGTGGCGCTGACATTGCTCAAGGCGTAATTGACGTTGTTCAGCGTGAAGCTGCTCAGGGCAAAGCTGGTGTAGGTCCCGGCATTTGCGCTGGTGGTGGTGGCGCTGCCGCCCGTGATGGTGGGGGCGGCTTCGCCATTGACCATGCCTGTGAGTGTGTAGCCACGGCTGGTCTCAAACACCTTGGAGGCATCGTAGGTTTTGGCCATCGTCAGCAGCAACGGGGCGGGCACCACTTCACCCACTCCCGTGCCTTGCACATTCGCGGTTGAAAGTTGATAGCCGTACACGGTTTTACCGGCATTCACCCCCAACAAACTCATGCCGGTGACCACCACTGTTTTGCCTGTGCCTACACCGGCAATGCTGCTGCCCGTGCCGTTGTCAATGAAGTCACTTTGCGTCGGCAATACGGCAGAGAGTTGATCGCCATGGATCAAACCAGACACGCTGTAGTTGCTGGCCCCCACGGTCACATGCGTGGTGCCGTCATAGGTTTTGGTGATGGTGCCGGTCAAGCTGGCGGAAATTTGCGGGGCCAAGGTGTAAAGCAAACCTCGACCAGCGCCTTGAGGCGTGGTCGTTCCATACGTGGCGTTGTATTGGATGTAGTCAGCAGGCAAGTCCGCATCCACATCACCGCCGTTGGCTGAGGTCTCAAACGGGCTGACGTTGGTGCTCCACACGCGCCAATTTTTGCCCGTGCTGGTTTGCAAGGCGGTGGTGCCTGCGTTGTTGATGACTCGGGTGGCCACCAAATTAATCTCGCCGTTGCTGCTGCTCACCACCGCAGAGGTATTGATCGTGAGTGGCGCTGTGTTGTTGATCACGATGTCGCCCGTGCTGGCGAGGTTGTTCAGGTGCAGTGCACTGTGGTTGTTCAGGCTCAGGGTGCCAATCGCGTTGTCAGAGCTCAGCGTGCCGATGGCATTGGCCGTGTTGTTGAGTTGGTAGTTGCCGGCCCCTTTGAGAACCAGGCCGTTGCTGCCTGTGGTGGTGATGCCGCTGGCCGTGATCTGTTGGCCACTGGCTGCAGACATGACGCTGTTGGCCGACAAGGTGATGGGGCCGCTCACGCTGCCATCGGCGCTCAAGGCCGACACCGCACCGCCACTCAGTGTCAAGGGCTCAGCCCCCAAGCTTTGGTTGGACACATCCAAGGTGCCACCGGTTTGGATGACCGTGGCACCGCTGGTGGCGCCCAAGGCATTGGCGTGTGCCGCCGCCACGGTGCCCGCTGCGATGGTGGTGGTGCCGCTGTAGCTGTTGTTGCCAGAGAGGGTGAGCGTGCTGGTGTTGGACGTGTCTTTGCGCACGTTGCCGCTGCCGCTGATGACGCCGCTGAGGGTTTGGTCCAACGTCGAAGAAAACTGCAACTGTGCACCGCTGGCAATTGCGATGTTGGCGCTGTAGGCGCCCGTGTTGAGTTGGCCATTCGCTCCTAGTTGCAAGCTGCCGCTGGAGATGGTGGTGATGCCACCGTAGGTGTTGTCGGCGCTCAAGGTTTGCGTGCCTGCACCTGCCATGGTGAGTGCGGTGGTGGCGCCCGAAATGGCCCCCACCGTACCCGCCACACTCGGGCTCAGCGTGACAGATTGGGTGGCGTCCACGCCGCTCAACGTCAGGTTGGCCCCACTGGCGGTGAATGCCGTGATGCCCGTGCCCGCACCCACAGAACCGTTGATGCTCAAAGCACCAGACCCTGTTTGCACGCTCACGGCGTGGGCGGTTTGCGACGTGCCCAAGGTGCCACTGATGCTGATGTCGGCCCCTGTGGCAGGCGAGGTCACGCTGCTGAGATTGGTGGCGTTGGTTTTCATCACCACATCGCCGCTGTAGGTTTGGGCGCCACTGGTGGTCACGTTGCCACCCAAGGTGGCTGTGCCAGCCACGCTCAGTTGGACCACATTGCTGATGGCGTCGCCCGTGGTGAGGTTGCCTGTGTCCGCTGTACCCGTGCCAACAATGCTGAGGTTTTTACCGGCGCCCGCCAAGGTGCTGGAGGTGGTGATGGTGGTGCCTGTGAGGGTGTCGTTCGCACCCAGTGTCAAGGCTGCGTTGTAGGTTTGCTTCTTGCTGCTGGTGATGGTGCCCGCAGACAAGGTGATGTTGGTGCCCGTGACGGTGATGTTGCCCGCATTGCTCACACCGCTGTCGCTGTAGCTCAGTGCTGTGTTCAGGTCAAACGATGCGGCCGTGGCCGTGAGCTCCAGGGACGAGCGCGTGGGCAAGCTGCTTGAAAACACCGCACGGTTGGCGCTGCCGAAGGTGGCGTCTAAATCCGTGTTCAATGCCGAGGCTGATGCTGCAGCGGTGCGCTCGCGGGTCAGGCCCATCTTGAGGGACTGCATGGGGTTGGCGTCGATGAGAGACACGTTGTTGTTGGTCAGCGTTTGGGCGTCGCTGTAAACCATTCCCACCACATTGGTTTGACCGTCCAGTGTGAGCGTGGCACCGAGCTTGGTGTTGGCAGCCAGCGTGAGCGTGGCATCGCTGCGCAAAGCGCCACTGCCCACCAGTTCGTAGTAGTAACCATTGATGCCGGTGGAGGCTGTGCCGCCGTTCAGCAACATGCCGCCGCCGTACAAACCCACTTGGGCGCGCACCGCTAAGCCGCCGCTGCTGAGTGTGGCGATGCCACTGATGGCTTGCGGGGCGTTGGGATAGAACACCTTGAGGTAAGGGTAAAGGCCAGTGCCGGTGCCCCAATTGGCCGTGGCAAAGTTAGTGGGCAGCGTGCCTTGCAAAGTTGTGGTGCTTTGTCCCGTGGCTGCACCACTGCCTCCCCCGCCTGCTGGGTCGGTGGTGCGGTTAGACGTGGTGGTGTCGTAATACAGGTTGTTGCGCACCACGCGGTAGGTGCTAGGGGCCGTCAATATGGCTGCATTGAGTCCCCCAAAACTGCCCCCCACGGAGGTGACGCTGCTGTTGGTGCTGGTCACATACCCAGTAGAAAAACCGTAGCTGAAGGTGCCACGATCGGCATAGCCGATCAGACCGCCGACGTTGGTGTTGCCCTTGACCGCGCCCATGGCGTAGAAATCGGACACGCTGCCGGTGAAGTTCAAATCGGCGTAGCCTGCAAAGCCACCCGTGCTGTCGGCCGTGCCGGTCACCATGCCCGTGGCATAGCTCTTGGTGATAGCGCCTGTATAACTCGCGTTGCCAATACCGCTGGATGTGTTGGTTAAGAACCCGACAAACCCACCCACGTTGTTGGTGCCTTTGACTGAGCCAGCTGCACGCGAACTGGTGATGCTGCCTGTGGTGACGTTGAAGGCGCCTACAAACCCACCGGTCTTGCTGGATGAGGAGTTGGTTGTGTTGATGACGTTGGCATTGGCGTAAGACGTGTTGATGGCTGAGGTGAACAGCATTTGCCCCACGAAACCACCGGTTTCGTTGACCCCATACACCGTGCCCGAGGCGCCTGAACCGCTGACGGTGCCGTATTGCAATTGACCAATCAATCCACCGGTATCACTGCCTAAGCCAACCACGGTGGTGTTGGCGGTTGAGCTGCTGATCGCTGTGCCGGTGTTGGTGGACCACCCCACCAAGCCACCCACTTGCCCCGTGCCTTTGACGCCGTAATAAATGGTGTTGCCTGAGGCATCGACATACGTGCCGGTCAAGGCGTTGTTGGCGCTTGAGGTGGTGATGGTTCCCGCGTTGTTGCCCACCAAGCCGCCGACGTAGAGGGTGCCCGTGACGAGGGCCGCACTGCTGGCGCTAGTGATGGTTGCGCCAGAACGCCCCACCAACCCGCCTGTAGAGCCTGCGCCTGTGACGGTGTCGGTGCCCAACACGCTTGTGCTGGCCCCCACCGTGGCGCTGGTGATGGAGGATGTGGAGTAACCCACCAAACCACCTACATAGTAGGAGCCTTTGACCGTCAACCCCGTATAGCTCGATGAACTCAGGGCCACGCCAGACTGGCCAACCAAACCACCGATGTACGACGCAGTGGCTGCATCGGAGGGGCCCGACACACTGCCCGAGGCGGTGGCGTTGGTGACAGAGCCGCCATTGGCGTAACCAATCAAGCCGCCCACATTGCTGGCGCTGCCTTCTACTTTGCTGGTGGCGTAAGTGGTGTAACCGCTGGCACCTGTGCCCACGCTGGCAGAAGACTGGCCGATCAAGCCGCCCACATAGCTGACCCCAGACACCAAGCCTGTGGTGTGCGAAACGTTGTTGATGAGGGTGTTGACGGAGCCTTCGGCATAGCCAATCAAGCCACCGGTGTAATTGCTGGCGCCCGTCACGGCACCTGTGCTGGTGACGTTGGTGACGCTGCCGTAGGAGAGCCGCCCAATCAAACCCCCGCTGTCGCTGCCACCGTTGACCGTGGCCGATGTTGCGCTGGTGCCCAAGGCTGCACCGGTCAACACCGCCGTGGCGCTGTTGGTGCCCACGGCATAGCCAATTACACCGCCCACATTGCTTTTGCCATTCACGGAGTAGGTGCTGGACACGATGTAGTCTGCGGGGTCCACCGCATAGGTGATGTCAGAGCCTGTGACACTGCCGGTGGTGTAAGGGGTGGTCAGCGCTCGGCGGTAAGTCGAGCCCACGGCCAAGCCGATGTTGGTTTTACCCAAGACCGTTGAATCGGTGACGCTCAACCCCGTCACGGTTTGCGTGGTTGTGGTGCCTTGCAAATGACCGATGAAGCCCAAGTTCGAGGTGAACTGGCTCAAATTCAAATGCGTGATGGTTTTGCCGTTGGGGTCAAAGCTGCCAGAGACGTAGGGGATGTACAGCCCCGCAGCGCCAGTCAAGTCAAGGCTGGTGCTGGCGCCACCGAGCTTAAAGCTCAAGCCTGTTTGATCGGCAAAGCCCAAGTAGTCGCGCAGGTGTTGCACCGTGCTGAGGGTGTAGACCCCCGATGTCGCCGCGCCGAAGTAGTTGGTGGCGTTGAAGGTGCTGCCGCTCGATAAACCGGTTAAGGCTCCGCCGTTGAACCAATTGGTGTACTGGCCTTGGGTTTGCCCAGGCGTGACATCGTTGAAGAGCCCGCCCAGTGTGATCAGACCAGGTGTGCTGACACGCACCGTGGGACTCGCAGGCGTGAAGCCTGTGAGGGTGATGTTGTCGATGTTGTAGTGCGCATTGGTCACTTGGGCGCCGGGCGTCAAATAACCAAGCACGCCACCGTAGTTGTAGTCAGCTTGCACGGAGCCGATGAAGTAGGCGTTGCTGATGACCGCAGTGGCATCGGCGCGTCCCACCAAGCCGCCCACGTCATAGCGCCCCACCACGGCAGAGGCGGAGTAGGGGTTCAACACACCGTTGCTCAAGGGGGTGGCATTGCTGCTGGTGGTCAAGGTGCCGCCGAGCTTGCCCACCAAACCGCCCACATCGTCTTGCGAGCCCGTCACAGGCTGAGCCGTGAAAACGCCTTTGATGAACGTGCCGCTGGCGCTGGCGCCCACTACGCCGCCCACCGCGTTGGCCCCGCTCACACTGCCGCTGATGTAGCGTGAATCGAGCAAGGTGTAGCCGCTCATCAGGCCAATCAAACCGCCGGTGTAGCTTTGTCCGAGTGAGGTGCCTGTGACATTGCCACTGGCGTAGGCATTGGTCACATTGACGGACGCGTTGCCAATCAAACCGCCTACTTGGTAGGTGCCGCTGACATTGCCGGTGGCAGACACGCCGGTGTTGTTCGTACCGCCAATGGCATACCCCATGAGTCCGCCCACGGAGTACGAGGTGCTCGTGACATTGCCTGTGGCGTAGCTGTTGGTCAGGTTGATGTTGCTGGCAGAGCCGATCAACCCTCCGGTGTAGTAACCCGCGGAAGACACCGCACTGCTGGACGAGCTGTTGGTGATGGTGCTGGTGCCAGATGCGTTGCCAATCAATCCTCCGACATAGCCGTAGCCATAAGCATTGGTGGATTGCGTGACGCTGCCAGTGGATTGCAAGTTGTTATATGCCGAGCCCCCACTGAGCGAGCCAATCAGCCCCCCCATGTAGTAGGTGACGTTGCCTGAATTGGAGACAGTGCCGCTTGCGCGGGCATTGTCGAGGGTGTAGGCATTGCTGACGGTGATGCCTGCAACTTCTCCAATCAAACCGCCGATGCTGGTGCTAGTCCCGATCACGTTGCCCGTTGCGCTCAGGTCCGTGGCTATTTGGGATGTGACGGCTGGGTTGGTCGCGGCCACGTTGTTTTTGAGATAGCCAATCAAGCCACCCGTTTGCGTTGCGCCTGTGATGGGCAAAGAGCTGCTGAGGGTGGTGGCGCCTGAGGCATCCATCCAACCGATCAAACCGCCGACGCGGTTGGTGCCTATCACACTCGCGGCCGTGCTGGTGGCTGGCAGTGAGGTGTCGTTGAGCAACATGCTTTGGCCCACATAGCCTGCCAAGCCCCCGGTGTAACTCTGCGCATTCACTTTGGCCGACAGCGTGGCCGTGCTGTTCGAGAGCGTGCCGCCATACAGCGAGCCCACCACGGTGCCCACATAGTCGCGTGCATTGACCGTGTTGGTGGTCTGCAGCGCATACGCCACGCTGTTGATGTTGAGGTTGCTCAGGTTGCTGTTTTGCACAACGCCCAAAAACCCAATGCTGGAGGTGGGGCGGTTGAAAGAAAAGTTGTTGACCGCGTAGCCATTGCCCTTGAACGCGGTGGCGCCAAAGTAGGGCATGTACGGCATGCCCGCGGTGGCCATGTCAAGGTTGGCGCCCAGCTTGAAGCTGTAGCCGTTGGCCATGGAGGAGGTCACGCCTGCATTGACTTGTGTACCCGACTCGACGAACGCCAACATATTGGTGAAATCTGCGGCACGCGTAGTGGTGTCGATCACATAGGTGTTGTCGGTGGCATCCAGCGTGAGGTAGGTGCCAATGGTCAGCGGTACGCGGCTGTTTGGACTGACGCCGGGTGTGGCCCATGCGGTGTACTGCGTGTTGAAGAGTCCGCCAGGGCTGACCACTTTGTTGCCGTCGATGGTGCTGCTGTCAATGTTGTAGTAGCTGTTGCTCAGCCAGCTTCC
>CANBTZ010000309.1 GCA_947372495.1 Comamonadaceae bacterium
CGAAGATGTGGCGGCATGGCTGCTTGCGGCTGGCAATGGCGCTTCAACAGACAAGACATTCACCAGCGCTAAAACAGACAAGACACTCACCAGCGCTAAAACAGCCGTATCGTCATCCGATGCAGTGCCCTTGGACGCTCAAGCCGTGGGCAATGCAGCCGTGGCCATCAGCATTTTGGCCGCCCCCGTGCAAACGCCAGCCCTACAGCCATCCACACCAGCACCCGCGGAATTGACCGCCATACCGGTCCAGCTCATGCCCATGACAACGCCCGCTGCCTGGCTCACGCCGCGCGTGGCCGCTACAGGCAAAACAAGCAGCACCGCATCTGCGCAACCCCAGGCAGGCACAGACAAAACCAACGTACACACCAGCGATTTGGACCTGTCCTTGGTTTTTAGCCCAGGCAAAGATGCAGTCAAATCGAACCGCGAGGTATCGTTCACCCCGGCCGCTTGGGTGATGGCGGGCGTGACTGGGAATGCGGCGCAGTCCTCCTCTATGTTGACCGATGCCTCACTTGTGAAGTCGCTCTCGAACGACAAACAAGCCGACGACGGCAGCGCCCAGGTCGACGGCCTGAACAGCGTCAACGCCGAGCGCAGCACAGGCAAACTCAGCGACCCGCTGAGCAGCACCACCAACGCCAAAGCAGCAGAATCGAGCCTGTCCAGCGCCGAGCGCAGCGAGTTGCACCAGGCCCAGGCCGAAAAAATGGGCCAAGCCATCGGCCAGCGGATGCTCAGCGAGATGGAAAAAGGCCACTGGCACATCAAAATGATGCTCAAGCCTGCTAACCTCGGCAACGTTGAAGTTGAAATGCGTTTGCGCAATGGCGAACTCGACGCTAACTTCACCGCTTCGCAAGCGAGCACGCGAGATTTGCTGCAAGATGGTCTGCCCAAGCTGAAAGACACCCTGACCCAAATGGGCATGGATGTTGCTAGCATGAACATTGGTGGTGGATCAAGCCAGAAAAATGGCGGAGATTCGACACCCCAGCAAGCGCGAAGCGTGGCCACTGCGATGCAGACCGAACACCCAGAGGATCTGGCCATCACGACGCCGCCAGTCACGCCAACGGGCCAAGACGGTCTGGACGTGATGGTTTGAACCCATTTGAAGAGGCAACACCATGGCTGATGAAGAAATCGAAGTAGAAGAGAAAAAGAAGTCCCCACTGGTCAAGATCATCATCTTTGCCGTGATCGGTATTGTGGTGCTGGCTGGCGTGGTCGTTGGGACCATGTTTGTCACGGGCTTCTTCGACCGCAAAGACACACACGAGATGGAAGCGCGTCTGGCCGAGTTCGAAGCACAAGCTTCGGCTGCCAAAGCCGCCAGCGACGCCATTCCACAACGGATCACCAAGGAAACGCCTGAGCTGACCCGCTTCGAGAACAGCTACATGGACCTGGAAAAACCGCTGGTGTCCAACATGATGAACTCTCGCAAGGTCATGCAGGTCAACATTTCGATCATGACCCACTACGACGAGCGCGTTTTCAAGAACGTCAAAAAGCACGAAGTGGCACTGCGCTCGGTGGCATTGGACGTCATGCGCCAGCAAACCGATGGCGAACTCAACACCCCCGAGTTCCGCAAGGACTTGGCCAGCAAAATCCGCGAAGCCATGAACAAGACTTTGGAAAAGTACGAAGATTTTGGCGGCATTGAAGAGATTTTCTTCTCCAGTTTTGTGGTGCAGTGAACCCCAACTGAGTTGACCATGTCTGATGCACAACCCCTGCTGAGTGTTGAGGAGCTGTCCGCCCTCTCGGCTGCCGTGGACGACGGCAGCCTGAGCGTGGACACCGGCTACAACCTGGATGCCCAAGTTCGCAAGCACGACCTGACCACCGAAGACAGCAGTCTGGGAATCAATGTCGCCTCGCTGGACATGATCAACGAGCGTTTCATACGCTTGTTCCGTTTGGGCATGCTGGAGGTGCTTCGCACCAGTCCACGCATCAACCCGACCCATACCCAGATCGTGCGCTTTGGCGACTATCTCAAAGACCTGCGAGCGCCCTTGTCGGTGAACATCACCCGCATGAGCCCTTTTCGGGGCTATGCGATGGTGGTGATCGAACCGACCGTGGTATTCAGCTCGCTGGACAGTTTTTTTGGCGGTTTCGGGCGAGGTGTGGGCCAATTGCCCCCCGGGCGCCTGTTCACGCCGACAGAGTCACGGATCATCAAGATCATCTTGCAGGTGTTCTTTCGTTCGCTCAAAGAAGCTTGGTCGCCCGTGACTGCGGTGGACTTTGAGCATGTGAGCTCAGAGATCAACCCCCAGTTTGCGCAAATTGCAGACGAAAACGATCTGGTGGTGCTGTGCCGCTTTGAAGCCGAAGCCACCTCGCACGGCTCTGGTTTCATCGACATGGTGATCCCTTACGTGGCTCTCAAACCCGTGCACGACCTGCTGCGCAGCCGCGTGCAAACCGGCGACGGCAACGAAGAGTCAGACAAACTCTGGCGCAACCAATTGGCCGATGCGGTCAAGGATGCCGAGCTGGACATGAACATCTTGCTGGGCAAGCTGCAAATTTCACTCAGCCAATTGCAGCAAATGCAAGCGGGTGATGTGCTGTATTTCAAGAAACCAGACCACGCCCGGGCCATGATCCGTGATCTGCCCGTCTACGATGTGGAAGTGGGCACCATGGGCGGTCAAACCGCGGTCAAGATCGTTGATGCGATCAGCCCTGACCCGCACAAAACGTACTGAATGCCAAGGAGCCGCCCATGAGCGAATTAACCAATCCCCCCGAAAACGCCCAGGACCTGGCCGACAAAGGGCAGATCCACACAGACGTGCTGCAAAACATCCCGGTCACCTTGTCCATCGAGGTGGGCCGCGCGGTGATCAAAATCCGCGATCTGATGCGACTGACCCAAGGCAGCGTGGTCGAACTCGACCGCATCGCGGGTGAGCCTCTCGACCTGCTGGTCAACAACACCGTGGTCGCTCAAGGTGAAGTGGTTTTGCTCAACGACCGCTATGGCATTCGCTTGACCCGTGTCGTGCCTGCCACCGAACGCCTTGAAAATCTCTGATCCCTTACAGTACACACCATGACAACGGGTTGGACGTTTTTTGATTGGCTGCAATATTTGCTGAGCTTTGCCTTGGTGATTGGCTTGCTGCTGGGCTTGCTTTGGGCATTGCGCAAACTGCAAAACGGCCAAGGCTTCATCAAACGGCCCCATCAGCGTTTGCAGATGATCGAGAGTTTGTCTGTGGCGCCACGCCAAAAGATTGCCCTGATCCGACTCGACAACCAAGAGGTTCTGGTCGGCATCACAGCCCACCAGATCAACGTGCTTCACACCCCCACGGCCCGGTCCGTGAGCCCTGAGAATCCCACATGAAATCCAGACTGTTCTGGCTGGTGCT
>CANBTZ010000310.1 GCA_947372495.1 Comamonadaceae bacterium
TAAAGGCAGCCGTTACAATGCTCGGTTATTGTTCAAATTTCAACGCACAAATAAAGGGGAGGCAAGACCGATCCCCAAGCGCCTTTTTTTCATGCTGTACTCCCTGATCAAGCGTCTTTACTATTGGCTGCCTTTGTCGCCGGGAATGCGCTATCGCCTTGGGCAGCATAAAAAACAGGTTTTTCGGTTCTTCAAAGGCCAAGGGGTGGTGGGGGCACTCGATGTGTCGTCAGCTTCTTTGCCCTTGAGTGCACAAGATCCTGTTCCCGCAGCGCACGCATGGTCTGAGGAGCGATGGCGTCAACCGCCCGTCTCTGGCAAGCGGGATTACGTTTTCTTTGGCGTCATCGATTGGCATTTTCGCCACCAGCGACCGCAACAATTGGCGCAATCCATTGCCCAAGAAGGTCACCGTGTCTTTTATGTGAGCGTCAATTTTGTGGACTCTCAAGACGCGGGCTTCCAAATCGAGCAGCTGCACGACAGCCTGCCGCTCTATCAGGTTTTTTTCAATCTGCCAGGCCCCCACAGCGTCTACGCTGGAGCGCCCGATGCAGACACTTTGCAGCGATTACGCGAGGGTCAACGCGCACTCTGGCAGCAATGTGGCATTCGGCGTGCTGTCCATGTGGTTCAGCATCCCTATTGGTTTGGTTTGGCCAGTTTTGTGGCGCCAGCGCGTCTTGTATACGACTGCATGGATTTTCACGCTGGCTTTTCCAATACAGGCGAGAGCCATGAATCGGTCGAATTGCAGTTGCTCAAGCTGGCCGACCTGACCATCGTGACCTCTGATTTTTTGGTGGGGTTCGCCCAAAAGGCCGGTGCCAAAAAAGTGGCCCTTATCCGCAATGCGGGTGAATTCGAACACTTCAACCAAGCTGCAACAGGCTCAGCTGGACAAGCCAAAACGCCCGTAATCGGGTACTACGGTGCGATCGCAGAGTGGTTTGACCCAGCCTTAATTGAGGCCCTCTCCCGCCGATTCCCAGAAGCACAAATCGAACTCATTGGAGATGACAGCGCGAAAGTCCAGGCTCAATTGCAGCACTGCACCAATGTCCGCTTTCATGGCGAGAAAAAATACACGGAACTGCCAAAGTGGTTGGCTCAATTTGATGTCTGCCTGATCCCTTTCAAAATCAACCCTCTCACCTTGGCCACCAACCCGGTGAAAGTCTACGAATATCTGAGCGCAGGCAAGCCGGTAGTGGGTTCTGACCTGCCCGAACTGGCGCAATTCGGTGATTTGGTCTACCGCGCCAATGATGTCCACGGGTTTGTGACTTCGGTTGAGCAAGCGTTGGCCGAATCAGGAGAGCAGGCCCGTGCGCTGAATGATCGCCGAATTGACTTTGCTCGCGGACAAACCTGGCACCAAAGAGCTCAAGCCTTGCTCGCGGCAACTGAAGATGAGCAGCTGGAGCCGCTCACCAGCGTGGTGGTCATCAGCTATAACCAGTGGCACCTGACCGAGCGTTGCCTGCACAGCATTGCAGAGCATTCAGACACGCAGGCGCTCGAAGTCATCGTGATCGACAATGCCTCTGCAGACGAAACCCCACAGCGCCTGCAAGCTTGGGTTGACCAAGACCCGGCGCATCGCAAAATCGTCCTCAACAGCGATAACCGGGGCTTTGGCCCGGCAGTCAACCAAGGCCTTGCATTGGCGCAAGGGGAATACCTCGTCATACTCAACAACGACATCATTGTCGGCCCCGGTTGGCTCCGTGGCCTGCGTCGCCACCTCGAGGTCAACCCTGAACTGGGTCTTTTGTGCCCCGTCACCAACAACATTGGCAACGAAGCCCAAGTGGCACTGCAGGGCAGCACACCTGCCGAAGTTTTTGAGTCTGCCCGCCACTACAACCTGGGGCGTGCAGGCAAGTTGCTGCCCTTGACCATCGCCGCATTCTTTTGTGTGATGATGCCGCGCCGCGTGTACTCAGCAGTCGGGGGCTTGGACGAGCAGTTTGTGCCGGGCTTCTTTGAAGACGATGACTATTGCCTGCGGGTCAAGGCTCTCGAAATGACCATCGGTTGCGCGGAAGATGTTTTTGTTTACCACGAGCTCTCAGCATCGTTTGACAAGCTCAGTGTGACTCGGCGGCAGGCAGTTTTTGAGCGCAACAAAGCCCTGTTTGAACAAAAATGGGGGGCCTGGAAGCCTCACGTCTACCGAGCCGAAAGCCTGCACTGAGCATGTCAAGCAAACAAAAATTGATGGTGGTCATCGGCACGCGGCCCGAAGCCATCAAACTGGCCCCGGTGGTCGATGCCATCCGCCGCAGTGACTGGGCTGAATGCGAACTGGTCCTCACGGGCCAACACAAAGAGCTGCTGGTTCCCCTGATTGAGCGGTTTGGGCTGCAGGTGGACCACAACCTGAACGCCATGCGCGAGAACCAAACGCTGTCACACGTCACGGCGCGCATCCTTCAAGGCATGGACGACTTGCTGGCGCAAAGCCAGCCTGCTGCCGTGATTGGTCAGGGCGACACCGCAAGCGTGCTGGCGGGCAGCATGGCCAGCTTTTTCAGGCGCATCCCCTTTGCCCACGTAGAAGCGGGTTTGCGCACAGGCAACATCGAACTGCCTTTTCCTGAAGAGCTCAACCGCGTCCTGACAAGCCGCATGACCCGCTGGCACTTCGCGCCCACAGGCATGGCGCAAGACAATTTGCTTCGTGAGGGTTTTGATCCCGCAAACATTTGGGTCACAGGCAATACCGTCATTGACGCCTTGCACATGATGCTGTCGCAGCCCGATGTGGCCTTGCCTTCCAGACCGGATCGCTCTTTCGTGCTCATCACAGCACACAGGCGAGAAAACTTGGGTGAGCCCATGCAGCACATCTGTGCTGCCATCCTTGAATTGGCGCAGCTTCACCCCGAGATGGACTTCATTTACCCGGTCCATCCCAACCCAGGGGTGCGTCAAATTGTCCATCAGACCTTGCAAGGCCTGAGCAATGTGCTGTTGATCGAGCCCTGCGACTACCCGGTGTTTTGCCAACTCATGAGCCAGGCCCGATTGATCCTCAGTGACTCAGGCGGCGTACAAGAAGAGGCGCCAGCACTGGGCAAGCCCGTGCTCGTGCTGCGCGATGAAACCGAACGTCCGGAGGCGGTGGCGTTGGGCTGCAACCTCTTGGTGGGCACCGACACACGCCGCATCGTCGATGCCGCCCAGACGCTGCTGCACGACCGACCCGCCTACGACCGCATGGCACAGGCGGGCTCGCCTTATGGTGACGGCAAGGCCAGTCAGCGCATCCTTGATGTGCTGCGCCAGTCCCTGCTGACTTGATGACCGGGTTGCGCGCCATGTCCCGCCGCGACCCCCTGCGCCTGCTCTACCTTTCACCAGTGCCGCTGGGCAGTTTTGCACAGCGTCCTCACCATTTTGTACACTGGTTTCACCAGCGTTATGACGGTGAGGTTCTCTGGGTC